>JAYVRP010000867.1:0-3913 GCA_043776215.1 Rhodoferax sp.
CCCGCAAGCGATGCCAGGGGAACCGTTTCTTGCATGGCAAGCGGATGTTTGGCTGGCAGGAACAACATCATCTCTTCACTGCCCAGTGAGATTGACCGAAAGCCCGGTGGCAACGGAGGGCGCAGCAGGCCAATGTCGATCTGATGTTCCAACAACGCGACGACTTGTTCTGAACTCACCATTTCATGCAGCGTGACCTTGACCTGCGGGTAACGCGCGGAGAAGGCCGACACCAGTTGCGGCATCAACCGATAAGCCAGGAGCGCGTTGAATCCGATCGCCAGCGTGCCGGCCTCGCCGAGGTCAAGAGATGCAGCCAGCTTGATGAGCTGTTCGGCATCGCGCAATATGCGACGTGCCTCGGGCAGGAGGATGTGGCCCGAGTGCGTGAGTTCGACGCGGCGCGACGAGCGCTGGAACAACAGCAGACCAAGTTTGGCTTCGAGCGTGCGGATCTTCAACGACAAAGGAGGCTGCGAGATATGCAGCCGGTCGGCGGCACGGCCGAAATGCAGTTCTTCGGCAAGCACGACAAAACACTTCAACGTGTGCAGGTCAAGCATGGCGCTGAAAAACTCCTGGCAAAAGGTCGGGTAGACCACACATGTGCTGACTCATGCACTCCACAGGCAGCCTAACATGGATGCTACTGGAGGCTACCACTCAGCACCAAAACTGACGCGCAACTGCTCGATCTGGGGCTCGGTCAATGCCGCGGCCTCACGGCCGCAGGCCAACCATAGCCGCGCGGTTTCTTCCAGTTCTTCCAGCACGGCGCTCGCCTGCTCCACGCTCCGATGCCAGACGTTGGGGCCCAGCCGGTCCAGCATCACTGCGCGGATGGGCGTGCCGCGAGCGGCGTACTGCCCGATCAGGCCAGCGACCAACTCTGCCACCTGAGGGTCGCCAGGCCGGTGATACGGCACCAAGGGAACATGGCCGACTTTCATCACGTAGTACGGAGTTAGCGGCGGCAGGATATCTTCTGGCTGCCAGACACCCTGAAGCGCCAGCGCAACCAGATGATGGCTATGCGTGTGGATGACACAACCGGCCTCTGGCGCGCTGGCATAGATGCGCCTATGCAGGGCAAGCGTCTTGCTGGCTGGCTCCCCGCTAACTTGCGCGCCGCTGGCTTCCACGGCAGCGAGCAGTTCGGGGCGCAGATCGCCCAGACAGGCATCGGTGGGTGTGATGATGAAACCGGCCCCGTTACGCACACTGATGTTGCCGGCCGTCGCCTGCACGTAACCCCGTTGGTACAGGGAGTGGCCAACTCTGCAGATCGATTCCCGCAGGGAAGATTCGGACTCGTTCATATGCGTACCGCTCGCGTGCTCAGGCCTCTATAGACATTTCGGCACTGCTGCTTCCAAGACCACAAAGTCATAGTGAAAGAAGTCAGGGCCACTGCAGTTGCAGGATTTGAATGACATGTGCAGGGTGGGCTGCTGTTAGTGACACCATGGTGAGCCGAGGGGTACACAGGTCGGCGCGCGGCCGGCTGATTCCCAGGGCTGACATGCAACCGCCGGGAGTCTCAGCGCCCGCAACAAAGTGTCTGCGCAGGCCGCGCGGAACCAGACCAATGGCGACGATGGAAACACGCAGCCACTAACTTTCATGATGCACGCTCTTCACCCTACATCATGAAAGCTATCTGGCGTTAACACCGTCTATCACCTTTACCAGTCCACCGATCAAGTGTACTCCGGCGATGCTTTTGACCTGACTGATGCCGGCCGAAATACTCGCCGACCCTTGGGCATTGCCGGTCATGGCCTGTGCGTGTCCGGCATGCATCCCAAGATCACCCAGCAAGCGCGCACCGCGCGTTACTGCGGCCGGGTAGAGGTGGTCGGCGACGTTAGGCCGCTGGGCTCCCACGACCTGTCGTCGCAGTTCGAAATCGCCGATGCAATGCGGGCCGACCGGCCAAGAATTGGCCCTCGACCAGTTCCGCCGCGCCGACGCAGTCTTCTACTGGTCTTTCCGCCGCAGGTCGCCGCGACCGCACGATCACGTGCACGCCAAATAGACGATTGGGTGTTCTTATCCCGGCCAGCTGAGGACGCTTCCGCGCGTGATCGCATGGAAGGTGATCCACTGCGCCTTCACGGTCGGAAGTCGATGGTCAGCGACTATTGTTCTATTGACAGAACAATTAGGCTCATGCATGATGAACCGAAAGGACACATTCCATGGAACTCTCCAGCCAGACCAGCCGGCAACTGTTTGCTGCCGTGAAAGCCAACCCCACGCGCAAGCGCTTCGGTTTTGGCGCCAAGCCGGCACTCATCAACATCGACCTGCAAAAGGCCTACACCTGCGTCGGCGAATTCGCCACCGCCTACGAGACAGACCCGAAGCAGTTCGACTACATCAACACGCTGGCGGCCGAGTTCCGTGCCCGCGGCTGGCCGGTGGTGTGGACCTACGTCGCCTACATGGAATCCGGCGAGGACGCCGGTGTCTGGGGTACCCGCACCAACACCCCGGATTCGCTGCAAAACATCAAGGTCGGCAGCCGCCGCGCCGAGCTCGACGACCGCCTGGTCATCGACCGCCAGCGCGACATCATCATCAACAAGCGCATGGCCTCCGTCTTCTTCGAGACCAACCTGGGCTCCATCTTCACCTTCCACGGTATCGATACGGTCGTGATCACCGGTGGCTCCACCTCGGGCTGCGTGCGCGCCACCGCCGTGGACAGCCTGCAGCGGAGCTTTCGCACCATCGTGCCCGAGGAATGTGTGGCCGACAAACACGAGGGCCCGCACTTTGCCAACCTGTACGACATGGCGCTGAAATACGCCGACGTGTTGTCCGTCGAGGAAACACTGGCGCAACTGCGCAAGGTTCCGGGGGCAACGGGAGGGCAGCCTTGAAACGCGATCCCGGCCTGTACGACTACCTGCCGTACTCCGACCGGCCGCGCATCCGCTGGCCCGGCGACGCGCGGGTGGCCTTCTGGGTGGCACCCAACGTCGAAAGCTACGAGTTGCACCCGCCGAAGAACCCCGCGCGCGCCGCCTGGGGCCGCCCGGCACCCGACGTGCTGAACTACGCCTACCGCGACTATGGCAACCGCGTCGGTTTCTGGCGCATGCTGGAGGCCATGAAGCGCTGCGGCATGCGTGGCAGTGTGTCGCTCAACGTGGCCACCTGCGACCACCACCCCGAAATCATCCGGGCCTGCGCCGACGAAGGCTGGGAGTTCTACTCGCACGGCACCTACAACACGCGTTACCTGATGGGCATGAGTGAAGAACAGGAACGCGCCGTGATCCAGGACTCGATCGACACGATCCGCCAGCACACCGGCCAAAAGCTTGACGGATGGCTCGCCCCTGCGCTCACCTACACCGACAACACGCTGAACCTCGTGGCCGAGATGGGCCTGACCTACATCTGCGACCTGTTCCACGACGACCAGCCCGGCCCGGTCAAGGTGCGCCAGGGCCGCCTGACCAGTGTGCCCTACTCGCTGGAGATGAACGACGTCATTGTCTACAACGTCAACCTGGTGCAGCCGCGCCGCTATGCCGACATCCTCAAGCGCCAGTTCGACCGCCTGTATGCCGAGGGTGAGCAGTCGGGAACGGTGATGTGTATCCCGCTGCACCCCTACCTGGTCGGCCAGCCCTACCGCATGGCGGCCTTCGAGGAAGCCCTGTCGTACATCACCAGCCACGACAAGGTCTGGCTCGCCACCGGGCGCGAGATCGCTCAGCATTTCAACGCGCACTACTACGACGCCTTTGCCGCAGCGGCACAAACGGTGGGAGAGGCTCCATGAGCGCCGCACGGCCGCCCGAAGGCGCTCGGCACCGCAGCGCGCAGCTCGGAGGTTTTCCTGTTCGCTCCGCACGGCCGCCCGAAGGCGCTCAGCACCGCAATGCGCAGCACGGAG
>JAYVRP010000868.1:0-3908 GCA_043776215.1 Rhodoferax sp.
GACAAAGCGGCGGCGAATGACATCGGGCGGTATGGAGTGACCACCTTGGCGCACGCGCGTGGCTACCCGGGCAATCGCTTCGTCCTCATTGTTCAGCGACAGAAATACCAGCTTGACCCTATAACCAGCCGCCTGCCATTCAGCAATCATTCGGGCATAGGTCAGGCCGGACAGTGTGGTCTCGAAAGCAAAGCTGTTGCCCCGCGCCACATGGTTGCCAATTTCCTGGAGCATGATGCGGCCGGCGCGAAAAGCGGCGACTTCGGGCTGAAAGGGCGACAAACCGGCCGCAATCAAGTCGGCGTTGACAAACACCGGGCATGCCGCCTCCAGAGGCAAGAACTCACGAGCGAAGGTCGTCTTTCCGGCGCCGTTCGGTCCGGCGATGATCGTGATCTTCTTCGCGTGGGTCATACGGTGATTTCACCGGACATGAGGCGCGGGAGCAAGTGGTCGCGGGCGGTGCGGAGCTTTTGGTTTTGGCGCTTCAAGTTTTCCATTTGATCTTGTAGAGATTCAGCGAAGTCATTAAACGCCTGCAACAACCCTGGCGAGGGGACAAGAATAGTCGCGCGTTCAAAGTCCCCAGCAACAACAGCTGGGTAGGCGGCACCCTTGGCGTGATTCTCTAGGTAGCCAACGAAAGCGGCGGTCGTTAGTGACTGATATAGAAAAGTCGTGGGCAGGGACACTGGTGAAATTACGGCGAACCCCGTCGATGCAATGAGACCGTCGACAGGTTGCCACACCACGGCATGTGACCGGCGATTTGGACGAACGCATGACCAAATGATGTCCCCGTGCGCGACTATGCGCCGAGCGCGACCCGGGGCGTCTCGGAAGGAGTAGGCGGTGGTCTGGTCAATCGAGTTTGTTGTTACTGACGCAATGTCGACGTACTCAATATCGCCATCAAAGCTACTACTCAGACTACTCCGATTGACGCGCGCGACATCCGCGAGCGGGCGCCACTCCCACCCCTGCGGCACGCCGTCCACGATAGGCGTGTGTTCATAACCCGGGAAGCGCAGGCGGACGAACCATTCGCGGTAGAGCAGGCGGGCGGACTCTTCCAGCAGGGCTATGCGGCGGCAGTAGTTTTCAATCAGGTCGTCGTAGCCAGAAAGAATGTCCGCGATTCGCTTTTGCTCGCGCACGTCCGGAACATCAAATTGCAGCGAGAGCAACTTTTCTTGGCTCAAATTGTCTTGCGTCGCGCCCTGTGAAAACTGTCGCGCCTTGGCTTTGATAGTTGCATCAAAGAGGTACTTGACAAACCGGGCGTCGGCTTCGCGCGGGTTGGCAATGAAACCAATTACGCTATCGGGAAAACATGCGTCGATCCCGAGGATCGCTGTGTCGGCGATGTTGGCGGCGATGGTTATGCAAAGAGTTCCGGCGGGCCAGAGTTTGCTCTGTTCAAGACCCGCATCGCTGTAGGTCTGCGAGAAATCAGTGATGTACAACCCTGCGTGTTTGACGTCGCCTGTTTGAACGAAAGGATGTGGACCGCCATAGAGGTGCGCCGCGTCACGGGGTCGATGGCGTGAGCGACCACGCGAAACCGTGCCTAATTGATCAAGCCCTCGGGCGCGCCAATTCATGTCGCCAACTCCGTACGCCTTAGTCTCACGCGTGAAAACTGACCATGCGCTCCGTGGAGTGTCCACGGGACAAAAGGCACTTTGGCGGCATTGGCTAGACTCTCCACCGCTTTCACTCCTGCACCTCCTGCCGCGCCAACTCCGACTCGATCTCTTCCACCGTCGGCAGGCTGCCCACCAGCGCTTCTGGCAGTTGGTTCACCAATCGGGTTTCCCAGTCTGCAACGCCAATCGGTTTGTTGAATCCGCGCAGGGCGTATTCGGCTTCGAGCTTATTTTTGGTGCGGCACAGCAGCAGGCCGATAGTCGGCTTGTCATCGGCGTGGCGCAGAAGGTCATCCACGGCCGACAGATACATGTTCATGGTGCCCACAAAGCCAGGGTCAAAGGCGACAGCCTTGAGTTCGACCACCACGTAGCAGCGCAGCTTGAGGTGATAGAAAAGGAGGTCGATGTAATAGTCAGCGCTGGCAAATTCAAGGTGGACCTGCCGCCCGACAAATGCAAAGCCAGAGCCCAGTTCCAACAAGAAGCGCTGAATATGGTCAATCAGCGCCTGCTCGACTTCGCGCTCACGACGCGGGTCAGCCGTCCCGAGAAAATCAAACAGGTAGGGGTCTTTGAATACCTGCGCCGCCATGTCCGAGTCAGCAGGCGGCAGCGTGGCGCCAAAGTTGGGGATGGCCTTGCCATGGCGCTCATGGGCGCGGGCATCGATCTGAATCTGCAAAATATTGCGCGACCAACCGTGCTCAATGCCAGCCTTGATGTACCAGTGGCGCGTATCGGCATTCTTGACACGTTGCAACAGCCGAATGATGTGCCCCCAGGGCAATTGTGAAACAACCTGTTTCACCATTTGCGCATCGGGGTACGCGGCGGCAAATGCGCGCATGAACTTCAGGTTGCGAGGCGACAGGCCCCCCATGTCCGGGTAGGCGGCGCCCAGATCCACGGACATCCGATCGATGACCCGGGCGCCCCAACCCTCGCGATCCTGTCGCTCGAGAATCAGCGCCCCAATGTCCCAATACAGAGACACCATGGCGGAGTTGGCGGCCAACACGGTACGCAAGCGCGTGGTCTGTATGCGGCGCTTGATGTCGCCAAGAACCTCCAGGTAGTCGTCGGGCAACACACCGCCTGTGGGCGCTACTGGAAAAGAGGCGTCGCCGCGCTTCTTCCCGCGTGAAATTCTGCTCGACCCGCCGGTGACCGACGTCTTGGCCAGCACCACTTTCGTGGCCTGCTTCGTCATACCCCTAACTCCTCAAAGTTCACCTGAATCCTCTCCGCCAAATCCACCGCCTCCCGGTTCAAATCCGCCAGCTCGATGTGGATGTCCCGAAGCGTCTGCTCGAAGTCGAAATCCGCATCCACCTCCGCCGGTGCGACCCCCACAAAACGCCCCGGGGTCAAACTCCAGTCGGCGGCTTCGATATCGACGCGGGTGACGACCTTGCACAGGCCTGGCACATCCTGCATTTCCGCTTTGGGAAAACGTTCCTGCAGCCAGGCGATCTGGCGGTGCAGGTAGGTGGCGGCTTTGAGTTGCTCCACAGCGGCCTTGCGTTCTTCGTCGAGTTGCCGGGTGAGCCTGGTGGTGGCGCGGCGGTCGAAAAACTCGGCTGCGGCTTCGTCGGCGGCCAGTTCCTGCGCCAATTGAGCGGCACGGGCGGCCAATTTGTAGAGCAGGTCAATCTGCTTGACCAGGCCGCGCGCGGCATCGGCCAAGGGGTCGAAGGCCTCGCGGGCCTGGTGGTGAGCGGCGTTGGCTTGTGGCGGATGGGCCGCGAACTTCTTGCAGAAAGCAGCCAGGCCGGTGACCAGCGTGGCGCGGTCGGTGACATAGGCGTTGGCGGCGGTGCTCCACTCGGCCATGGCGTCTTGCATTGGCTGTCGCTTCGCCTGGGGCAATGCTTTGAGGCCCACCACGGCCTCCATGAAAGCAGCCAGTGGCGTGCGGCTGGCGGTCAGCGTAGTTTCGAAAGCCGTGAGCGACGGGGCCACGGCGGCGGCCGCCGTGGCCAGCCGTGCCGCATAGTCTTGCACCAGCGCCAGGAACTTGGCCTGCTCGCCGCGGTACAGCCACACGATGGCGGCGAGGTTGCCTTGTTGCTCGGGCGAAAAGTCGTAGATCTTGCGTGTGACCTTGCGGTAGACGTTGCGCGCGTCGAGCATCAGCACCTGGTCCTTGCGCGCGGCGGGTTTGGCGCGGTCGAAATGCCACAACTCACAGGGCACGGTGCGGGTGTAGAAGAAGTTGGAGCGGATGGCGATCATCACGTCCACGTCGCCGGTGTC
>JAYVRP010000869.1:0-3899 GCA_043776215.1 Rhodoferax sp.
ATCATCTTTCAACCTGAATCACACGGTCCGCAAGACCATCATCTCTTTGATCTTGCCAATGGCGCGGGTCGGATTCAAGCCCTTCGGGCATACATCGACGCAATTCATGATGGTGTGGCAACGAAACAGCCGGTAGGGGTCTTCCAGGTTGTCCAGCCGTTCGGCCGTTGCTTCGTCGCGACTGTCTGCAATGAACCTGTAGGCTTGCAGCAATCCTGCCGGGCCAACGAACTTGTCAGGGTTCCACCAAAAGCTCGGACAGCTGGTGGAGCAACTGGCGCACAGGATGCATTCGTACAGACCGTTGAGTTCCTCCCGCTCCTGCGGGCTCTGAAGGCGCTCCTTGTCCGGCGGGACATTGTCATTGACAAGGTAGGGCTTGACCGAGTTGTACTGCTTGAAGAACTGGGTCATGTCCACGATGAGGTCGCGTATCACAGGCAGACCCGGCAGCGGTTTGAGCACGATGGTTCCCGACAGCGTCTTCATGTTGGTCAGGCAGGCCAGGCCGTTCTTGCCGTTGATATTCATCGCGTCCGAGCCACACACCCCTTCACGGCAGGAACGCCGGAAAGAGATGCTGGGGTCGACAGCCTTGAGTTTCATCAGCGCGTCAAGCAACATGCGCTCGCTGCCGTCCAGCTCGACATCAATGGTCTGCATGTAAGGCTTGCTGTCCTTGTCCGGGTCGTAGCGATAAATCTGGAACGTTCGTTTTTGCATCACTCACTCCGGTCATTGCAGACGTGAAATTGAAAGGATCGTGTCACGGGATAAGCCCTGACCATGCTTCAGAAACTGCGCACCTTCATGGGCACGGAATCCACCGTCAGGGGCGTCATTTGCACCGGCTTGTAACTCAAGCGGTTTCCCTCCGTGTACCACAACGTGTGTTTGTGCCATTCAACGTCATTGCGGCCGTTGGGGTGCTCCGGTGTGTCCCCATAGTCGTCCACAGAGTGCGCGCCACGGCTCTCGTGCCTGGCAGAAGCCGACACAATCGTGGCTTGCGCAGCCTCGATCAGGTTCTCGACTTCCAATGCCTCGATTCGCGCAGTGTTGAACACCTGGGACTTGTCCTTGAGGTTGATTCGGCCCACACGCTCCCGAATGGCGGCAATTGAGGCAACGCCTTCGTCAAGCTTGGCCTGTGTCCGGAAGACGCTGGCGTGTTTCTGCATGCTGTCGCGGATGTCATTGGCCACGTTCTGCGCATATTCGCCATCCGTTGCCCCGTCCAGGCGAGCCAATCGTGCGCGTGTGCGATCCGCTGCATCGGCTGGCAGCGGCTTGTGGCTCTTGTTCTTGTCGTTGAACTCCACGATGTGGTTGCCAGCGGCACGACCGAATACCAACAGATCAAGCAATGAATTGGTCCCGAGACGATTGGCCCCATGGACACTCACGCAGGAACACTCGCCGACGGCATACAGACCCACGACGGGAGCATTGTGGTCACCACCGACCTGGTCAACGACCTGTCCATGGATGTTGGTTGGGATGCCGCCCATCTGGTAGTGGATGGTTGGAACAACGGGAATAGGCTCCCGGGTGACGTCGACATTGGCGAAATTGACGCCGATTTCATGCACTGACGGAAGGCGCTTCATGATGGTCTCCGCGCCGAGGTGGTCGAGTTTGAGAAGCACGTGGTCCTTGTTGGGCCCGCAACCACGACCTTCCTTGATCTCCTGGTCCATGCAGCGGGAGATGAAGTCGCGCGGTGCAAGGTCTTTCAATGTCGGAGCGTACCGTTCCATGAAGCGTTCGCCATTGCTGTTGATCAGTATTGCTCCTTCGCCACGGCAGCCTTCTGTGAGAAGGACACCCGCGCCAGCAACCCCGGTGGGATGGAACTGCCAGAACTCCATATCTTCCAGTGCCAGGCCCGCACGGGCTGCGATACCCAGGCCGTCGCCAGTATTGATAAACGCATTGGTGGACGCCGCGAAGATCCGACCCGCGCCACCAGTTGCCAACATCGTCGTTTTGGCCTGCAGAATGTGCAACTCGCCGGTTTCCATTTCCAGGGCGGTGACGCCGACCACGTCGCCGTCCGCATCGCGAATCAAATCCAGCGCCATCCACTCCACAAAAAAAGCTGTCTTGGCTTTGACGTTTTGCTGATACAGGGTGTGGAGCATGGCGTGGCCGGTGCGATCCGCTGCCGCACAGGCACGCTCCACGGCTTTCTCACCGTAGTTTGCCGTGTGGCCCCCAAATGGGCGCTGGTAGATGGTGCCATCCGGATTGCGGTCGAACGGCATGCCCATGTGCTCCAGGTCGTAGACCACCTTGGGCGCTTCCCGGCACATAAATTCGATGGCATCCTGGTCACCCAACCAGTCCGAGCCCTTGACGGTGTCATAGAAGTGGTAGTGCCAGTTGTCCTCATTCATGTTTCCCAGCGATGCGCCAATGCCACCCTGCGCTGCAACCGTGTGGGAGCGTGTGGGGAACACTTTGGAAAGAACAGCGACATTGAGTCCCGCGCGCGCGAGCTGCAGCGACGCACGCATGCCGGAACCGCCCGCACCGATGATGACGACGTCAAACTTGCGTTTTGAGATGGATTTGGTCATGAATGGAACAGTCTGGTAATCGAAACGCGGTGGACAGGGCGATTCACAGTCGCCATAGAACCTGAATGGCCCAACCGGCACACCCCACCAGCCAGACAATGCTGAAGATTTGCAATCCCAGCCGCATGGAGACCGGTTTGATGTAGTCCATCAAGATGTCACGAACACCCACCCATACGTGGTACAGCAATGCAATGATGACCACGAAGGTGAGTACTTTCATCCACTGGGCCGCGAATATGCCCGCCCACAGGTCGTACCCAACGGGCCCCTTCTTCAATAGCAGTTGCGCGAGCACGGTGAACGTGAATAAGGCCATCAGTGCGGCTGTGACACGCTGGCTCAGCCAGTCGCGCAAGCCGTAGTGCGCTCCCACAACAAGGCGCCGCGATCCGAAGTTAACTGCCATGACAACTTGTCCTTATGAAATGGGTTGGTCTATGCAGACTCAATGTCGAGGCGGCTAAGTGCCACGGAGAGTCATTTGCAAACAGCCGAGTGCGCGTGGTCATGTGCTCAATAAAGACCGAACAACTTGGCACCGCAGACCACGGTTAACCCGATGCTCAAAGCAAGCGTAACCGCGGCAGAACTCTTGCCAAACTCCTTGCTGACCGCATGGCTGACATCCATCCAAAGATGACGCAGGCCAGCAATCAAATGATGTAAATAAGCCCATATCAGTGCCAACGCCACAAGTTTCACGAACCATCCGGGGAATGGCCCCAGTTCGCTGTAGAACGCATTTTTTAATCGGCCAAAGGAAATTTCGGAGGAAACCGAGACATCAAACATCCAGATGATGAACGGCAACAGCAAAAACATGATGGCGCCGCTGATCCGGTGCAATATCGATACCAACCCTGCCAACGGCAAGCGGTAGCCAGGCAGGTCTGTAAACGCGTTGATGTTGCGAAACTCGGGCCGCTTGGCACGTGTGGAGGAGGCCAGATCAGTCATTGGGGTCGCTTTTTGAAGGGGTCATGGAAAGTCTGTTCCGGTGTTCAGGAACCAAAATTCTATTTCAGCCGCAGCTGCTGACGCAGGACTTGCAGGATTGCCCTTGCTGGCATCGGTTTGCCGAGCAGCGAAAAACTGTCGCGCCGGCCCGGGTCAATTGAGATCATTGCGGTAATGGTGTTTGTCTGTCCGGTACAGCCCGCGTCGCAATTCGATGGCCTTGTCGTCATAGGTATAGGCAATCCGCTCAACGCTCAGTAAAGGTGAATCTTGCGCCATGTCGAGGAGCTTGGCCTGCTCTGCATCCGGCAGAACCGCCCGTATACTTTCATTGGCCCTCACCATTCGGACTCCGAA
>JAYVRP010000870.1:0-3898 GCA_043776215.1 Rhodoferax sp.
ATGGTTGGGCGATGTGGCGGACCCGGCGCGTTTGCAGGAAACGATTGCGCGCGTCGGGCTGGGTACGACGCTGGGCATCGGAAGCGGGCAACTGGTGGGAGGTATCCTGACCGACACCCTGGGCTGGCGCTGGGCCTTTGGACTGCTGGCGTTGTTATTTTTCATGGTCGGGATCTTGTTGGTGATGGACCTGAGCCGCCAGCAGGCGCTGCGGGGCACCGCAGACGGTGTGAACTTTGTGTTGCCAATCGCCCGGCCAGGTTTCGCGGCGCAAGCGATGGCGATCCTGGCCGACCCGTGGTCACGCACGATCCTGCTGGTAGCCGTCGCGGAGGGTGCGGCGGCCTTTGGTGTGATCGCGATCTGGGCCTCCCATCTGCACCACGTGATGGGATTTTCGTTGTCTGCCGCCGGTGCCATTGCAGCCTTGTTCGGTGTCGGCGGCGTGTTCTACATGGCCATCGCGCGCCACGTCATCCGGCGCCTGGGCCAGCCCAGGCTGGCCGCGATAGGCGTGTGCCTGATCGGGCTGGGTGCGCTCCTCATTGCCTATGCGCCCTCCCGTTGGCTGACGGTTCCTGCCAGCTTGCTGGCGGGGTTCGGGTTCTTTTCGTTCCACAACGTGATGCAGGCGAATGCGACCCAGATGGCGCCTCACGCGCGCGGCACGGCAGTGTCCCTGTTTGCCGCGTCGTTGTTCCTGGGGCAGTCTCTGGGGGTGCAGTTGGCGGCCAGCCTGGCTGAACGGGTCGGTTCGGGTGCGGTGATCGCGCTGGGCGGCGCGGCCCTTTTCGGGTTGGGACTTTTCTTCTCGGCGGCATTGCGGCGGCGGGGGCGGTTGCTGTAGCGTGGGGCGCCACTTACGCCCCGGTCCGGCAGATACACGCAAGACCAGCGCCGCGCTTTGCTGTACGAGCTGCAGGTTGAAGATGGTGTGATTCGTCTGCCGCGGCGTGCGGTATTTGAATTTTTGCGCCGCTTTGGCGAAGTGGCGGCCTGCGCTGAGGCGGTCTGGCCGCCCATCAAGCCAATGGAGCGCTAGTAAAGCAGCCCTGCATATGCCTGCCCTTTGAGTCTCCAATCAACTTGCCAAAATTAACCTAAAAGGTTATAACCTAACCATGGAAAAATGCGTTCCACATCGCAAGCTGGCAGTCGTCAAAGCGCTGGTCACTGCGGGCAAGATTCGCACCACTTTCTCAGCCCGACAAGGTGCCCTGGAACTGGGCTTGGACGAACATGGAATCTGTGCTGTGATCGAGGCACTTTCGGAGCGGGATTTTCACAAATCCATGACCACGCACGCTGACCATCGCGTGTGGCAAGACGTTTACCGCCCTGCTACGCCAGTAGGGGATGTGTATGTGAAATTGACTGTCATCGACGATGTACTCATCGTGTCTTTCAAGGAGCTATGAAAATGAAATGTCCTGTTTGTGGAGCGGCGGAACTGGTGCATGACACCCGCGATATGCCCTATACCTACAAGGGTGAAACCACGACCTTGCCGCAGGTCACCGGGGATTTTTGCCCGGCCTGCGCGGAGTCCATTCTGGATTTGAAAGAAACAGGGCGCACCATGCGGCTGATGGGCGACTTCAGTAAACAGGTCAATGCGGCAATCGTTGACCCAAGCTTCATCAGTGGCGTACGCAAAAAGCTCGAACTGGACCAGCGGGAGGCCGCTGAGATTTTTGGTGGCGGTGTGAATGCGTTTTCCCGCTATGAAAACGGTAAGACCAAGCCACCGTTGGCGCTGGTGAAACTGCTCAAGGTGCTTGACCGACACCCTGATCTGCTGGATGAAGTGCGAGCTGCCTAGGGAATCATTTCCGTGCATGTGATTCTGATTTGCGCGTCCGAGAAGCGCGCAATTGCCCGCACTGCCGCTGTGTTGGATGCTTATGCACTGCGCATAGGTGACCGCACTTGGCGAACTCACTCGCAGGCAGATTTCATGGCGCCGCGTCGTTGTACCTGGGGTGGCCTCTGTGTGTGCCCTGGCCCGGTGGCACCCATCCATGCACGGCCGGTAGCACCCACAGTGCCCCGCAACCAAACCCTGCGCGACATTCCTGGCATGGTTACCTGCCCAATTGGATCACGCCGAGTGGCCGATTCATGTGTGCAGGGGCGCCACGTGGCTGTCCACGATGCGTTCCACCTGCAATTGCTGCGCTGCCGTCAGCATACCGAATGGCGCCCGGCAAGGCCCGCAATCCACGCCCAGCAGCTTGAGCATGGCCTTGGTACCGGGAAACACGCCGACGTCGATCAGCACGTCGATGACATCATTGGCGCGGGTCTGCAGGGCTTGTGCCTGCGCCAGGTTGTCGGCGTGGATGGCGTCAAACATTTGCACAAACAGGCGGCCCATCACGTTGTAGGTGGTGCCGATGCCGCCATCGGCGCCCATGGCCACACCACCCACGAACATCTCGTCAAATCCGTTGTACAAAACAGCCTGGGGCACGGCTTTGCGCAGACGCTCCAGCTGATAGAGGTTTTGCGACGTGTGTTTGATGCCGATGATCTTGGGGTGCGCCAGCAGCGTGAGCAGGTCCTGAGTGTTCAGAGGCCGTGCCGACTTGGCCGGAAAGTTGTAGACCACCAATGGCAATGGTGTGGCATCGGCCAGCGTGCGGTAGTGCTCCAGCACGTCTGCCGTCGAGAAGTCATAGTAGAACGGCTGGATCGCCGAAATCGCATCGTAGCCGGCGTCGGCGGCCGTGTGCGCCAGCCGCGCTGCGTCGGCGGTAGAAATCGCGCCCACATGGGCGATCAGCCTGGCACGGCCCTGAACCACCCGCGCGAATTGCTGCAGGACCAGCATACGCTCGGGGACCGATTGCAGGAATGCTTCGCCTGTGCTGCCGCCGACATAAAAGCCGTGCACACCCTGCAGAAGTTCAAATTCGGCCAGCGGCTCAAGTACGTCCAGGTTCAACGCGCCATCGTCATGGAAGGGCGTTATCAGTGCGGGAAAAACACCGGCCAGTGCGTGGCGTGCGGGGGCTGCAGGTTTCATGGTGGAAGAGGGTAGTGAGGGGCGCCATGCCGGCCGGCCGTCAGCGTGACAGGGCCTGCGGCAGCCACAGGGTGAGTGGTGGCCAGAGTGTGATGGCAAGCAGCACCACCAGCAGCGGCACCAGCCAGGGCAGGATGGCGCGTGACATGGTCTCGAAGGACACATCGGCAATACGGGTCACGACGAACAGCACGACGCCGATGGGCGGGTGGATGGTGCCCAGAATCAGGTTGAGCACCATGATCACACCGAACTGCACCGGGTCGATGCCGTAGCTCACGGCCGCCGGCACCAGGATCGGGATCAGGATCAGCATCGCGGCCAGCGCTTCCATGAAGCAGCCCACCAGCAGCATCAGCCCGTTGGCCATGAGCAGGAAGGCAATCGGACTGGTGAAAGTGGACAGGATCATCGGGGTCAGCGCCTGCGGCAGGCGCGAGATCGACATGCACCAGCCCAAGGCCCCGGCGGCCATCACCAGCACCAGCACCAGCCCGGTGGTCTCGGCCGTCTCCACCAGGATCGGTCCGAGTTGCTTGAACTCGAGGGTGCGGTAGACCACAAAACCCAGGAACAGCGCGTACAGGCAGGCCACCGCCGCCGCCTCGGTGGGTGTGAACATGCCGCTGAACATGCCACCCAGGATGACCACCGGTGTCATGACGGCAAAGAAGCCATCCAGGAAGGTGCGTCCGATGGCCTTGAAGCCGGCAAAGGGATGGCGGCCCATGCCCTGCTTGCGCGCCACGAAGCCCACCATCACCATCAGCGACAGGCCCATGAGAAGGCCGGGAATGAGCCCCGCCATGAAGAGCTTGCCGATCGACACATCGGCCGTCACGCCATAGATGACCATGGGCAGCGAGGGCG
>JAYVRP010000871.1:0-3898 GCA_043776215.1 Rhodoferax sp.
CCCGCAGATAAAAATGCGCCGGTCGCGGAAACGGTCTGCAACCAGGCGCCGGCCGACCCAGTCCTCCTTGGTGAGCACCTCGTACTGAAAATCAGCACCCACGCCGAGGATGGTGCGGATGGCCCAGTCGCGGTCGATCGAATCGAACTCGGTTTCGTCGGCATTCAGGTAGTTGTGCAGCAGCCAGGTCTCGCGCCCGTCGATGGCGTAGACGTTGCCACAGCGGCGCGGGTTCAATGCGAACGTGGCCCAGGCCGGCGGGTGTTGCAGCAGGCCCAGCAGCGCAGGCGCGCGGAAATAGGTCGACTGCACCCGCCCCACCACGGCCGTGCCCTGCAACGTGGCGCCGATCTTGCCGCGCACCATCGAGCGGCCACCATCACAACCGATCAGGTAATCACAGCGGATCTGCACCGCCTCGCCGGTGTCGAGGTTCACGCCGGTGGCCGTGGCGCCGGAGTCGTCCTGCGCCACATCGTCGATGCGCATGCGGTTCAGAATCCGCAGGCCGGGCATGGCCTGTGCATGGGCAAACAACACCGGCTCCAGGAAGATCTGGTTGATGCGGTGGGGCGGCTCGGGGGTGGGCCAGTCGGTATCCGGGCCGCCACGGGCGCTGTAGCGGTCCTGGCGCGCCGGGATCGGGATGCGGGAGAGTTCCGCCCCGGTGACGGTGGTGCGGTACGCGACGTCATTCGGGTAGTCGGCTGGCAAACCGGTGTTGCGCAGGGTGCGGGCCACACCCAGCCGACGAAAGATCTCCATCGAACGCGCCGACACATGGTTGCACTTGACGTTGGGCGCTTCGCCCCGGTGGCGAATCTCCACCACCAGCACCGCCACGCCGCGCCGGGCCAGATCCATGGCCAGCGTCAGGCCGACCGGCCCGGCTCCGACCACAAGCACCGAAGTCTGCGTCTGCATGACCATTGTCTTTGCTCCGTCGAACCCTGGCAGCCCCCGCCGCGCCGGGCGGGCCGCTCCGGAATCCGGGTAGACCCGTAGCCGGAACTGCCGGATTTTGTCTAATATTTAACGTGTTAACTAATTTGGCGCACTGTACATGATTCACCTGGCCTCGAATGAAAACCCGCTGGGCATGCCGGCGGCGGCGCGGGTGGCGGCGGCCCGGTCGCTGGGCCATGCCAGCCTGTACCCCGACGGCCATGGCGTGGCTCTGCGCCAGGCGCTCGCGTCCCGCCTGGGCGTACCGATCGACTGGATCACCCTGGGCAGCGGTTCGTGCGAAATCCTCACCATGGCAGCCCAGGCGTGTGTCATGCCCGGCGAAGGCATCGTCTGGTCGCAATTCGGTTTCCTGGTCTACGGGCAGGCGGCCACGCTGGTGCATGCCCACCGCACCCTGGTGCCGGCGTACCAGTTCGGCCACGACCTCGACGCGATGCTGGCGTCCATCGATTCCAACACCCGCCTGGTGTTTGTCGCCAACCCGAACAACCCCACCGGCAGCCTGCTCGATGCCCGGGCCTTGCACGACTTCATCCAGTCCACGCCGGCCCACGTCACCGTGCTGCTGGACGAGGCGTACACCGAATACCTCACACCGGAACAGCATTACGACAGCATGGCCTGGGTGCGCGCGCATCCCAACCTGATCTTGGCGCGCACATTTTCCAAGGCCTATGGCCTGGCCGGCCTGCGTGTGGGCTATGCCGTCGCACAACCGGCATTGGGCCAACGCCTCAATGCCGTGCGACCGCGCTTCAACGTCACCACACCGGCCCTCGCAGCCGCCTGCGCCGCGCTGGGCGACACGGC
The DNA here is from genome assembly GCA_043776215.1 of Rhodoferax sp. Classification (GTDB taxonomy): domain Bacteria; phylum Pseudomonadota; class Gammaproteobacteria; order Burkholderiales; family Burkholderiaceae_C; genus CAISIP01. The sequence goes on from JAYVRP010000871.1 coordinate 1,780, forward strand.
GTTCCTGCACCAGACCACCACCAACAACATCACCGGGCGCACCCACCTGGCCGCCGGCCTGGCCCACCTCGGGCTGCCCTGCCTGCCCTCGGCAGGCAACTTCGTGATGGCCCAGTTCCCCGACGCGCCGGCCATGCATACACACCTGCTGGCGCAAGGCATTGAAGTCTCCCGGCTCGACCCTTATGGCCTGCCCAGCTGGCTGCGTATCACGGTCGGCCTGCCGGACCAGATCGATACCCTGCTGGCGGCCGTGGCAAGCGCGCTGACGTCGCCCCAGCAAGCATCCACACCATCCAATCCCTGAAGGAGACCTTCCATGAAACGCCGCCATCTCGCCACACTCGCACTTGCATCCCTGGTCACGCTCACGGCACCGGCCCTGCTGGCGCAGGAACGCACCATGAAGATCGTGGTCGGTTTCCCGCCCGGCGGCTCTGTCGACGTGATCGCCCGGCTGCTGGCCGAAAAGCTGCGTGTGTCACTGGCGCAGAACGTGATCGTCGACAACAAGCCCGGGGCTGGCGGCCGGGTGGCCCTGGGTGAACTCAAACGGGCCGCGCCGGACGGCCAGACCGTGGTGCTTTCGCCCAGTGGCGCGCTGGTGTTGCAACCCTGGTTCGTTCCGAATCTGGGCTACGACCCGGTGAAAGACTTCACCGCGATCTCGCGTGTCACCACCTTCGATTTTGCCGTCACCGCAGGTCCGGGCGCTCCTGCAGGAGACATCAAGAGTGTGCTGGCCTGGATGAAGGCCAACCCCGGCAAGGCCAACTACGCCACGTCGGGCGCCGGCACGGTACCGCATTTCGCCGGCCAGCTGCTGGCGCAGGCCGCAGGGGTCCCCCTCACGCATGTCGCCTACCGCGGGGGCGCGCCCGCGGCGATCGACCTGGTGGGTGGCCAGATTCCACTGATGGTCGATACGGCATCCGAGACCATCGAGCACTACCGGGCGGGCAAGGTGCGTATCCTGGCGGTCACCGGCGAACAGCGTTCCAAATCCCTGCCCGAAGTGCCGACACTCAAGGAGTCCGGCATCAATGTCGCTGCAGATGCCTTCTTCGGCCTGTATGGCCCCGCCGCCATGCCGCCCGACGTGGTGGCCCGCATCGACCGGGCGGTAGCCGATGCGCTGCGTGCGCCCGAAATCCAGGAAAAGATCTACTCCTTCGGGCTGGTGCCGGCGTATGGCAACGCGGCCGATCTCACGGCCCTGCAGGCGGCGCACCTCAAGCGCTGGGAGGCGCCGGTCAAGGCGTCCGGCTTCAAGCCCGACTGAGCCACCCGAGACGCCTCGAAGGACGCATCCCATGTGGCTGCGCAACTGCTGGTACGTCATCGCGTGGGACCACGAGATCCCCGCTGCCGACGCACCCGAGCTCTTCACGCGCACCGTGCTCGGCGAACCTGTGCTGGCATACCGCACAGCCGACGGCGCCATCGTCGCCATGGAAGACCGCTGCTGCCACCGGCTGGCGCCGCTGTCCAAAGGCCGCCGCGAAGGCGACTGTGTGCGGTGTGGTTACCACGGCCTCAAGTTCAATACCCAGGGCGCCTGCGTCGAGGCGCCGGGTATCGCCATCGTGCCGGCAAAGGCACGCGTACGAACCTACCCGGTGCAGTGCAGGAACACCTGGGTGTTCGTCTGGATGGGCGACCCGGCGCTGGCCGATGTGGCGCTGCTGCCCGACAACTTTTCCTGCGCCCACCCGGAGTGGCGCAACACACCGGGGTACATGCACTACGCCACCCCGTACCTGCTGATCTGCGACAACCTGCTCGACTTCTCGCACCTGAGTTACGTGCATGAAAAAACCCTGGGTGGCTCGACGCAGATCGCCCAGGCGGTGCCCACGATCGAGAAAGTGCCCGGGCCCCGAGCCGACTGGCCGCAGATCGGCATCAAGGTGACACGCTTGGTACCCAATGTGCCGGCACCACCCTTCTACCAGCGCTTCCGGCACTTTGACAGCGCACTCGACCGCTGGTTCATCTACGAATTTCTGTTGCCCGGAACCCTGCTCATGCACTCGGGCGGGCGCCCGGTCGCCGACGCACCCGACGACCTGAGCCGCGCCGTGCGGCTGCACAGTTGCCAGACGCTGACGCCCGAGAC
>JAYVRP010000872.1:0-3897 GCA_043776215.1 Rhodoferax sp.
GTTCAGCCTCGCCCATGGTGTGTTGATCGGTTTACTGGGCACCTCGGCCACCATGGCGCCGCTGGTCGCCGACACCTCGCAGTGGTTCACACGCAACCGAGGCATTGCGATCGCCATCTGTCTGAGCGGAAACTACCTGGCCGGGGCGCTCTGGGCGCCGGTGTTGCAGCATTTCATCGAGGTCGCAGGCTGGCGCCAAACCTATGGGGGCGTGGGTGTCTTCTGCGTGCTGGGCCTGGCACTGCTGTCGCTGCTGTTCCGCCGGGCGGCTCCGATCACCCAGCTGGCGGTTGGCGAGGCAGAGCCACCTCCGGCCCGTTCGGCGCGTTTCGTGGGTGTGTCCGATCCTCGCCATCCGTTGGGGCAGACGCCGGGGCGGCTGCAACTGCTGCTGAGCGTGGCGGGGCTGGGGTGCTGCGTGGCCATGGCGATGCCGCAGGTGCATATCGTGGCCTATTGCACCGACCTCGGGTTTGGCGCCGCGCGGGGTGCCGAGATGCTGTCACTGATGATGGGCCTGGGCATCGTCAGCCGCCTGGTCTCGGGCTGGATCTCCGACCACATCGGAGGCTTGCACACCTTGCTGCTCGGTTCTTTGATGCAGGGTGTCGCTTTGCTGCTGTTCCTGCCCTTCGACGGGCTGGTGCCGTTGTACGTCGTGTCGGGCCTGTTCGGTTTTTTCCAGGGCGGCATCGTACCCAGTTATGCCCTGGTGGTGCGCGAGTATTTCAGCCCGGCCGAGGCGGGCGCGCGCATCGGCACGGTGCTGATGGCCACCATGGTCGGCATGGCGCTGGGGGGTTGGTTGTCCGGCGCCATCTTCGACTGGACCGGGTCCTACCACGCGGCTTTTATCAACGGTGTCGCCTGGAATCTGGTGAACGTGTCGGTCGTCGTGTTTCTACTGGTGCAAGTGCGCAGGAGCCGCCCGTGATGTCCTGCCGGCGCCCGTTGCGCCAGTTTGCGGCGGGCGCAGTTTTGTGGTGCCTATTGCTCGCTTGCGGCGGCGCGTTCGCGGGGTCCGATGCGCCTGCGGTGGACATCGGCACCGACGCCAGTGTCGTCTTGTCGCGGTCGTTCAGTTATCTGGACGACAGCGATGCCGGCCTGACGCTGGCACAGATCCTGCAACCCGCTGTCCAGGCCCGTTTCATCCCCGTCACGCAGGTGGAATCCACGACCAATTTCGGCGCCACCCGGTCGGCCATCTGGCTCAAGGTGCAACTGCGCGCCAGCAGCGCGGCGCCGACGCGCTGGTTGCTGGAGATCGCCAACCCGGCGCTGGATCGGCTGGACCTGTATGTCTCCAACGCGCAAGGAGGGTTCGAGCACCAGGCCGGCGGCGACTCTTTGCCGTTCGCCGACCGGCCGATCCCGCACCGCAACCACGTCAGGCCGATCGACTTGGCGCCCGGCGGGCTGACCACCGCCTATCTGCGCATCATGTCGCTCGGCACGGTGTCGGCTCCCACCACACTGTGGCAGCCGTCCGCCTTGTGGCACCATGACCAGCAGACCTATTCGATCTTTGGTCTGTACTTCGGGTTGTTGACCGGTCTGCTGCTCTACAACCTGTTGCTGTTCTTTTCCGTGCGCGACCGTGCCTACCTGATCTACGTGGCGTTTGTGGCCTGCATTGGCTTGTCGCAGGCCGCCAACTCCGGTCTTGCCGCGCAGTTCCTCTGGCCGGCCCAAACCTGGTGGAACAACAACTCCATCAACGCGACGAATGCGGCCAGCGGCGCCTTCGGGTTGTGGTTCGCGCGCAGTTTTCTGGCCAGCGCCAGGACCATGCCGACACTCGACCGCTGGATGCGCGCATCAGCCGCGCTGTGGGCGGCGGCTTTCTTCATGGCGCTGGCGCTGCCGTACCGGGCTGCCGTCTGGATGGTGACCGCCCTGGCGATTGCGGGGGTCCTGACGGTGGCGCTGGCCGGCACGCTGGCCATGCTGCGCCGGCACCCGGGCGCGCAGGTTTTCGGCCTGGCATGGGGTGCGCTGCTGGCGGGCGTGCTGACACTCACGCTGCACAACAACGGGCTGTTGCCCTCCAATGTGTTCACTGCCAATGCCCTGCTGATCGGCTCCTCGATGGAGATGGTGCTGTTGTCGTTCGCGCTGGCCGACCGCATCAATACTGCGCGCAGGGAAAAAGAAATGGCGCAGGCCCAGACCATCTTGGAGCAAGCCATGGTGCAGGCCCTGCAGCAGTCGCAGGAACACTACCGCGCCGTGATCGAGCGAGTGGGTGAAGGCATGGTGGTGGTGAAGGACCAACACGTCGTGTTCGTGAACGAGCGGGCCACCGAAATCCTGGAGTCCTCGCGGGACGAGATTGTCGCCCACGGTGTGATCGGGCGGGTCCATCCGGACGACCGCGACCGGCTGACAGAACGCGTGCGTCACCGTCTGGCCGGGCTCGATGTGCCGGACCGTTGCCAGGCCCGCCTGGCACTGCCTGGCCGACCCGTGAAGTGGCTGGAGGTGGGTGACACCCTGGTACCGTGGGATGGTGGGCAGGGGGTCCTGATATTTTTCCTGGACATGACGCAGCGCTACCAGGCCGAGCAGGACACCCGGACCGCCTTGGCACGCCAGCAGGAACTCAACGATCTTCGCTCGCGCTTCGTGGCCATGACCAGCCACGAATTCCGTACGCCGCTGGCCACGATCCTTTCGTCACAGGACCTGCTCAAGCACTACCACGAGCGGCTACCGGAAGGCGAACGCGCGGAACTGCTGGACATCATTGCCGCCGGCGTGCACCGCATGACCCGCATGCTGGATCGCGTGTTGCTGCTGGGCAAGGCCGATGCGCAGATGCTGGAGTTTCAGCCGCGGCAAATCGACCTGCGCGCCGTGTGCGAGGACTTGGTGTCCGAGGCGTGCAACGCGCCACAGCCAAGCCCGTGCACGGTGGTTCTGGATTGGGGTGGGGAAGCGCCGGGGCAGTTATACGACGACAAGCTGCTGCGCCACATCTTCAACAACCTGCTGTCCAATGCCATCAAGTATTCGCCCTCCGGGGGCAGGGTGCAATTGCGGGTGGTGGCCGACGGCGCGCACACCGTATTCGAGGTGACGGACGAGGGCATCGGCATACCCGCCGACGAAATTGCCCATCTGTTCGAATCTTTCCACCGGGCCAGCAACGTGGGTGACATCCACGGAACCGGGCTTGGCCTGGCGATCGTCAAGAACGCGGTGGACCTGCACCGCGGCACGGTCACGGTGCACAGCGGCGACGGCAAGGGCGCGCGGTTTACGGTGCGCCTGGGCTGAGCACCCGGCCTACCAGTTCCAGAGCGTGCCGTCGTGGGCCAGCCGGTTCACCGGCAGGTAGGCGCGCTGGTAGGGGTACTTCGCGGCCAACACCTCGTCGATGTCGACTCCGTGGCCGGGCACTTCACCGGGAAACATGAATCCGTCCTCGAAGCGGTAGGCATGGGGAAACACCGCGTCGGTCAGGTCGGTGTGGCGCATGTATTCCTGAATGCCGAAATTCGGAACCCAGGTGTCGAAGTGCAGTGCCGCGCCCATACACACGGGCGAGAGGTCGGTGGCGCCATGGCAGCCGGTGCGTACCTGGTACATCGCCGCCAGGTCGGCAATGCGACGCAGGTGCGTGATGCCGCCGGCGTGGACCACGGTGGCGCGGATGTAATCGATCAGCTGGTTCTGGATCAGGTCCTTGGCGTCCCAGATCGTGTTGAAGATTTCCCCAACGGCCAATGGCGTGACAGTGTGCTGGCGAACCAGCTTGAATGCTTCCTGGTTTTCCGCCGGAGTGCAGTCCTCGAGCCAGAACAGCTGGTACGGTTCGAGCATCTTGCCGAGATTGGCAGCTTCCTGCGGAGTATATCGGTGGTGGCCGTCGTGGAGCAGGTGGTGGTCGAA
>JAYVRP010000873.1:0-3894 GCA_043776215.1 Rhodoferax sp.
CTTCAGTCGCCCTTCGGGCTCCCTCCAACACCCCCTTGCACGTCCAGTTCAGGATTGAACCCAATACCCCTTGCCGCCAGATTTACGCGCTTTCTGATAGCCGTTCACACAAACAAGACCGAGGAGTTGCAGCTTGCAATGGTCGCGATCAAGCTCGCGAATGCCTCTCAGAAATTGGTTGCGCACGTTTGGTGTGTCAATGGCTTCCTCTTCATGATCGAGTACAAGGGCAGCGCCAAGTACTTCGAGGAGGCGGCGGGTCTTGATGAGCAGTCAGAGCTGAATATCAGCTGCGAGTTGACCGCAGACTTGGCTGCCGCTTCAAACTGGGGAGTCTTCGCGAGGGCGCCGGTGTCACGTCTTGCCTGTTGCCCTTGATGTCTTCTTGCTCTTGTCCTGTGGTGGCACGAACCCGATAGGCCGTTTGGGCGGATCGGGCGGAGAGAGCAACTCGCGCATGGAGTCGATCAGTTCGGCAATCGCCTGGTCATGGCGCGACACCTTGCGTTCGAGCTGGAAGAGCTTGTTGGCCATCTCCCGGTTGCTGGCCAGCATGGACTTCAACTCCACGAAGGCGCGCACCACATGAACGCTGATCTCGGTGGCGCGTAGGCTGTTCAACAGGGTGGCCGCCATGATTGCGCCGTGCTCGGTGAAGGCCAGCGGCAGGTACTTGCGATGCTGGCCGCGTCCGGTCTTTAAGGTTGCAGATTGCAACCTTAAAGCGGCGACCTCCTCCTCATCGAGCTGGAACATGAAGTCCGGTGGAAACCGCGCCAGATTGCGCCGCACCTGCTGGTTGAAGCGCTTGGTCGTCTCGCCGTAGAAAGCGGCCAGATCGGCATCGAGCACCACCCGCTGGCCGCGAATGAGGCGAATGCGCTGTGCGATATCGCCGATGGACAGCGGCGCCGTGCTGGTCGCGACGGAAGTCGGACTCATCTGGCGGCGTGCGCGGTGCGTTTGGCGGACGTCTTGGCGGGCGCCGGCTTGGAGGTCGAGACGGCTGCTTTGGCGGTGGCGCGCGAAACATCCCAGCGGCGGGTCTGGTACTTGATGATCAGGCTCTCCAGCACCTCGTGCACGACGGCCTGTTCGTCGGGCGGTAATTGACTCACCGCCTCGAACTGCAAGCCCAGCTCTTCGCCGGTCTTGCGCTCATCTTGCTCAAATACCAGCGTATCTGCGCTGACCGACAGAGCACGGGCCATATTGCGGATGACCTCCAGCGTGGGCTGCGTCTCGCCGCCCTCATAGCGGCGCACCATCGTGACATGACAACCCACCGCGTCCGCAAGGGATTGCTGAGTCATTGAGCGCTCCTTGCGCAGCGTCGCCAGTCGTTTGCCGAAGTCCATGGCCCACAGATACCAAGAATGAGAAGGCGTCACTGTAAGCCCCGGTTTGAAAGTGATTCTTGAAAGATACCAAATATGAATGTAACAATAAATCACATTTGCGTATTGACAGGTTTCAGGAGCAAAACAGCATGGCACGCATCCCCGAAGCAGAAGTCCAGCGGCTAAAGGAAGAAATCGCGGTGCAGCGCCTGATCGAAGAGGCCGGCATCGAGCTCAAGCGCGTGGGCGAGGACCTGGCCGGACGCTGCCCGTTCCATGAGGATGGCGAGCCCAGCCTGAAAGTGACCCCGGCCAAGAACCTTTGGCACTGCTTTGGCTGCCAGTGTGGCGGTGGTCTGATCGACTGGGTGATGAAGCTCAAGGGCGTGAGTTTCCGCCATGCGGTGGAACTGCTCAAGGACGAGTCCGTTTTAGTCGCCGGGTCCGTGTCCGGGGGTGAGCTGGTCAAGCGCAGCACGGTGCGCAGCCTGCCGCCTCCGGTGGCCCCGGACGCCGACGAGCGGGCCTTGCTGGTGCAGGTGGTGGAGTACTTGGTGCGCGTAAGGACGGCATCGAACTTCGCGCGGCCGATAACGTCGGTCAGTTCCGCAAGCAGCGCCGGGCTGGTGATCAAGGCGATGGAGCCATTGCGCACCTGTTCCAGCAGCGCATGAGGCGGCTCGGGCCACAACAAGGCGGACACCAGCACGTTGGTGTCAAAGACCGCTTGCACCGGTCAACGGTTCTTTCTGCGCTCGGAGCGCGCCGCCTTCACCTCGGCATTGATCTCCTGCATCGACATCGGCGCGATCCCTGCTGCGGCCACCTGATCGGCGATCGACAGTAGCGAATTGGCCGCCTCGCGTCGGCGCAGCGCCTGGGTCAGCAGCCGGTCCAATGCCTGCGGTGTCAGTAAGCCCGCCGCACGTGCCGCCTGAGCGGTGGTGTCGGGCAATTCAATCTGAAGCGTGGTCATGCCTGGGCCTCCTCTGTGGTAGCGCGCCGCGCGCGCGGGTTCATTTTCTGCTACAAATACTCAGTCAGATACACAGTGTGTACGACAGTTAGCGAAATGGCCAAATCGCCACATGTGGCGGCCAGTAGTCAACTGTAACGGTTCGACCACCTGCGTACGCAGGGCAAAATGGGCCTCCAAGAAAAAATCCCCAACCGCTCACAGGTGCCGTCTTCGTTTTAGCTGCTCAAGTAGTTGAATCGCCTCAGTAAAACCCGTTCACCTACGGTGAAATCGTGTCGGGGGCAATGCCTGCCGGAACGGAGCGGGAAAATGCGCGTAAGGCCGCCCGATCAAGCGCAATGCGCGTGTGGTGCTGTGCAAGTCGGCCACGGGGCTGGCGTGCGCGAGCAGCGGTGGTTGGGAGCAGGGCTGGATCGTGTTCCACGATGCCAACAACAACGCCACGCTCGATGCCGGCGAGACTGTGGTGCAACAGCGTGGGCCGGCGTCGGGCGGGCTGCAGTTCACCGGCAATCTTCCGGTGGCCCGGTATGTGTCGTTTGGTGCGTCGGGTTCCAGCCGGCTTGTGTCGGGTGCCTTCCAGGCTGGTACGTTCACGTTGTGCCCGGCAGTGGGGTCGGGCGTCGAGGTGCGAAAAATCGTCCTGAGTGGTATCGGGCGTTTTCGGGCGCAAAAGGGGAATGCCGGGGATTGTTTGTGACTCAGGGGGTGGACGTTGTGGTGCGACTGCCGCTGCAGGTCAAGCTTCGATTGCACCCGCGACGCGCTGGCTGCCAACGGGGACAATGGGCGAGTCGCCGGACCCTGGAAACGACCTTGCCACCAGCTTCCATTTACCCAGCTTGGCAAATGAATTACGATTCGGCGAAGTTAGTAATTCATATTGTCACATCAGGCAGACACTGGAGTTCACCATGAGAAGCACGATCACCGAGCGCGGGCAGACGGTCATACCAGCGGCGATTCGCAGGCAGTTTCATATGAACCCGTCGGATCATCTCGAGTGGATTGTGGATCAAGGTGGTATTCGAGTCGTGCCGGTGCGTAATGATCCGATCATGGCTTTTCGGGGGCGCGGAAAAGGCGGTGGCACGCGTGCATTGTTGAAGGAGCGTGCGGCAGATCGGTCCTTGGAATGAAAGCCTATGTGTTGGACACGTCAGCGCTGCTGACCTTGCGAGACGATGAGCCCGGCGCGGACAGGGTGGCGGACCTGCTGGCCCAAGCACACGACGGTGAAGTCAAGGCTTTCGGCTGTTTCATCACCCTGATGGAGGTCCTGTATCGCGTGTGGCGCGACGAAGATGAGCTGGCTGGCCGATTGGCCTATGCGCAGTGCCTGAACCTGCCGATGCGCTGGGTGCACGATTCGCCGGCATTGCTGGTCAAGGCGGCGGAACTCAAGGCCAGTTACCCGCTCTCGTTGGCTGATGCCTGGATAGCTGCCTGTGCCACGATAGAGCGCGCGACGCTGGTGCACAAGGACCCCGAGTTTCGCGTCGTGCCTGTCGAGCAAGAGTGCCTGCCACTCAAAGCCTCGAAGCATCGTTCTTGATCGGTACGTCGGATCCGTGC
>JAYVRP010000874.1:0-3885 GCA_043776215.1 Rhodoferax sp.
GGTGCTTCGCGCGCCAGCAGGGCGGCGATACCACCGTCTTGCAGGAACCCGCGGCTGAGTACATGGGTATCGCCGGCCGGCAGTAGGTCGGGTGATTGCGGCCCGTCAGGCAGTGGTTTCACGTTGGCGCCAGGTGGCGGTGGATCTGCAAAGGGACGTACCGGGCCGCAACGGATGACACCGCCGGCCGTTCAGGCCCATATCACCTTCTTGCCGCTGGAATACCAGCCTTCGACCCGGTCGTTGACTGCGCCTTCGATGCGGTTGCGCTTGATCTTCATGGTGGGCGTCAACATGCCGTTTTCGATGCTCCAGGGCTCCTGGGTGACCACCAGGGTTTGCAGCCTCTCGTAGCCGACCAGCTCACTGTTGACCTGGGCCAGCAATTGCGCCAGCTCCTGCTCAAGTTCGGCGCGCATGCTGGCTTCGTTTTGTTTGGGCCGGATATGTTCGGCCAGCACCAGCATGGCATAAGGGGCGGGTTGCCCCAGGCCCGACACCATGCTGGTTTCGACCAGGTGGTGTGCATTGATGCGGTTTTCGATGGGTGCCGGTGATACGTATTCACCCTTGGACGTCTTGAACAGCTCCTTGACGCGCCCGGTGATCTTGAGCAAGCCATTGGGCAGGCGTTCGCCCCGGTCGCCCGTGCGGAAAAAGCCGTCGGGCGTAAACACTTCAGCATCCAGGTCGGGCCGTTTGTAGTAACCCACCATCTGCCCTGGCGACTTGATGAGGATTTCGCCGTCATCGCTGATGCGCACCTCCACGCCCGGCAGTGGCAGGCCGACACACCCCGGCGCGTTCAGCGCAACGGTCGAGCTATGGGAGTAGGCAAAGTCCTCTGTCATGCCGTACCCCTCGACCAAATTGAGGCCCAGGCGGCGGTACCAGCTGATCAGATCGGCAGGGATGGGCGCGGACCCGCTGGCTGCCACCAGGACCTGGTCCAGCCCCAGGGTCTTGAGTACCTTGCGCCCCACGATGCCCTTGATGATCGGGATCGACAACAAGCGGTCAAGCTTTTGCGGAGGCATTTTTGCAAACACACCTTGCTGGAACTTCAGCCACAGGCGAGGCACCGACAGGAACATGGTCGGCCGCGCTCGATTCAGGTCGGTCAGGAAGGTGTCGAGTGTCTCGGCAAAGTAGATGTGCGTGTGGCCATGCACCAGCGCGCCGGCTTCGACACACAGGCGTTCATAGACATGCGCCAGCGGCAGGTACGACAACACGCGACCGTCGCGGTCGCCGCCCATCTGGGTAATCACATTGGCCACCGACCCTTCGGCCGCGCGCGTGATGCGCTCGAAGTTGTGCATCACGCCTTTCGGTTGTCCGGTGGAGCCCGAGGTGTAGGTGAGCATGGCGATGTCGGTGCCGGCACGTGGGATGCGCCCGGTCAGTGGCGCCGTGCGCGCCGCGATGGCGTCCCAGGTCTCGTATTTCGTCTTGGGTGACAGGGGCAGGGCAATACAGGGAAAACCCTCGGGTACACCTGCCTGCTGCTGTGCCCAGCTGTCCAGCTTGCCGATGAACATCAGGCTGGCCCCGCTGTGGTCGAGTACATACCGGACGGTTTCGGCGGTCTCGGTGGGGAAGATCGCCACGGTGGTGCCACCGGCCATCCAGATCGCCAGCTCGGCCATGATGAAGTGGGCACTGTTCTTGGCCAGCAGCGCAATACGCGCGCCCGGCTCCAGGTTGAGCGCCTTCAGATGCGCCGCCATGCGGCGCGACTGGTCCAGCACCTGCGCCCAGGAATAGTCGGTGACCTGCCCTGCACCAGTGGGCTGGGTCAGAAAAACGGTGTCAGCGCGCGCCTGCTCGTGGTTGTATACATAGTCCAGCATCAGTTTTCCGGCAGCCATGGGATAAATCTCCTTTTGAAGTTGGCGACAGGGTAGCGCCCGCAGCACAGGATTTCCATAGGTGTTTTCAACGAGACGGGCCCCGGGTCCCGCACCTCCCCGCCCATAATGGCAACCCAGCCTTCAGGCGCAGGAACAGCAGGAACATCGCGATGGATCTCGAATTGCAGGGCAAACGCGCACTGGCCGACGAGCTCGTCCCGGCGCGCATCAACGTGAAGGTGGTGCACCCCGGCCTGACCCGCACCGAACGAACTGCCCCACTGGTGGCCACGCGCGCAGCGGCGCAGGGGGTGGGGCGCCGCGCAGCATCCACTACTGATAACAAGATGTGACACGGCGTTCGGGGAGTCCGGCGATGGAGTAAGGTTTTGCCCTGCCATGCGACCCATGAACATGCCGCACTCCTTGCAAGTCAGCCCACCCGTGGCAACACGCCGCTTGAGTTGGGCTGGGCTGGTGGCCCTGGTCACCGGTTCGGACCTGGCGCCGCTGCCTGACCATGTCCGGCGTGACCTGGAGCGCCAGCGCCAGCAGAACGAAATTCTGGTGGGATGGGTCCAGATGGGCCTGGTGTGGACTTTTGCACTGGTGTACAGCCTGTCGCGCAAGACGTTTCCGCCCGACGTGATGCTGCATCCGGTGCCCTGGGCACTGGCTGTGTACGGTGCCTTCACCGTATGGCGCCTCGTGCTGGCGCACCGCCACCGCCTCGCCCACTGGATGCTGATGTTGTCGGTGGTGGTGGATATCACGGTGCTGATGGTCACCATCTGGAGTTTTCATATCCAGTACGGCCAGGTGCCAGCCTTCTACCTGAAGGCACCGACGCTGCTGTATGTGTTCATTTTCATCGCCTTGCGGGCGCTGAGCCTGTCGCCGTTCTACGTGCTGTTTGCGGGAGCCTGTGCCGTGTCGGGATGGCTGGTGCTGCTTGGCGTCGCCCTGCATGCACCTGGTGGGCGCGACCTCGTCACCCGCGACTACGTGCAGTACATGGGTTCGCTGCAGATTCTGGTGGGTGCGGAAGTCGACAAGATCATCTCCATCGTGGTGGTGGCGGTGTTGCTCGCCATCGCCGCGCGCCGCGCGAGCGCCCTGTTGCATCGCTCGGTGGCTGGCCAGGCAGCGGTTTCCCAGTTGTCGCGCTTCTTCGCCCCCGAGGTGGCGGCCACCATCGTCGGCGCGAATGAAGTATTGCAACCAGGCCAGGGGCATCAGACCGAGGCGGCGGCGATGTTTGTCGACATGCGCGGGTTCACGCGTCTGGCCAACACCTTGCCGCCACGCGAACTGATTGCCTTGCTCGGCGAGTACCAGGGCCTGGCGGTTCCCATCGTGGGGCGCAACGACGGCAGCATCGTCACTTACCTGGGCGACGGCATCATGATCACGTTTGGCGCCACTCGTCCATCCGCCACGTATGCCGCCGACGCGCTGCGCACGGCGGAGCAACTGCTCGACGCGCTGGGCGAATGGGCCCGGAGCCGGGAGAAGCTCGGCTTGCCTGCGCCTGGCATCGGGATCGGCATTGCGGCCGGCACCGTGACGTACGGCGCTATCGGCCACGAGGGGAGGCTCGAGTACGCCGTCATCGGCAACCCGGTCAACCTGGCGGCCAAGCTGCAGAATCACACCAAGGTGGAGCAGGTGCGCGCGCTCACGACCGTTGACGTGCTGCGCCGTGCCAGCGCGCAGGGGTACGACGGCCGGCGTGCCGGCGACGTCCGTCCCGCGCGCCGATGCGGGGGAATTGGGGAACCAATCGACGTGGTTGTGATCTCTTGCATGCGGAGTCGGGGTTTTCCCGGGTGGGCAGTCAGGGCACTGGCAAGCAGCTACCATCTCTGCGTTCCATCCCGCCAAACCAGGAGATTTGATTCATGCTGAATGACCCGACCACGTTCACCGACCCCCACTTGGAGAGCTTGCTGCCGACTGTCAAACCGAGTCGTCGCGGCTTCATTGCCGCTGGCGGGTCGCTGGGGTTTGCACTGGCCGCAGGCCCTTTGAA
>JAYVRP010000875.1:0-3877 GCA_043776215.1 Rhodoferax sp.
CCGGAGGCGACGTTGATCGAGCAAGAGTCCCGGATGCGGCATCCCGATTGCGGGTTGTCCGAGCGGGGGTGCAGGCAATTGGAGCACCTGTCGGTCTACGACTGGCGCGACTACTTCCTCAAGGCCGGCAAGTTTCCCAGGTGCAAGGTGGTTTCGTCGCCGATGCAACGCTGTCTGCTGACGGCCCAGGCCGTCCGAACCAGTCTGCAGTCCAGCATGGACGGGCCGGTCGTCGTGCGCCGCGACCTGTTTGAAGAAGGGGGCTGCTACCACCACCGGGAGGACGGGGCGCCGGTCGGCCTGCCGGGTGCCACAGGGCAGGAGATCAGCGCGCAGTTTCCTGATTTCGTCTGTCCGCAAGCCATGCCACGCGGCTGGTATGACCAGGCGCACATCGAGTCAGCGGACGAGTTCCACGCCAGGGCGTTCGACAGCGTCGGCTGGATTTGGAACATGCAACAGGACCTGCTACGTTCCGGCCACGGGGTATTGGTACTGGTGACGCACGGCAACATCATGAGCGCCATCATGTCGACGCTGTTTTCCGGCGCGCCGCACCGGGCCTTGTACAAGCACTGCAATACCGGGCACACCCATATCGAGCTGTTTTCCCACGGCGGCAAGAACATGACGGTCTGCCAGAGTGTCAACAAGGTCACGCACCTGCTGCACCAAAGAGACTTGATCGGTGGCGACCATGCGGTCGACGACCGATGGATCCAGCAGTTCTCGGCCCGCGATTGAGCTGGTGGACCAGGGCCGGTCAGCGCCGGCTCTGCGCCGCCAGGTCGCCGACAGCCTGCAACACCCGGTCGATCTCCTGCGGCGCGTTGTAGTGCACCGCACCGATACGCACCATGCCGTGCTGCGCCAGCCCAAGCCGCTCCACCAGTTCCACCGCGTAGTAGTTGCCGTCCCACACATAGATGTTGCGCGCGCCCAGCTCCTGTGCCACCTGTGACGGCAGATAACCCTCCAGCGTGAAGGAGACCGTGGCGACGCGCTGGGCGAACCGCTGCGCATCGGTGATGCCATAGACCCGTACGCCTGGAATAGCTTGCAGGCCTGCCACCAACTGCTCACTGAGAGTTCGCTCGTCGTCCTGGATCGCGGCCAGCGCGCAGGCCAGGGTTTGCCGGCGCCCCTGCAGGTGCGCGAATTTCGCAGCGTGCGCGCTGCCCTCGTGCTGTCCCAGCCACTCGAAATAGTCGACCGCGCCCAGCACGCCGGCCGCGCCTTCGTGGCTTTGGGTGCCGGTTTCGAACTTGCCCGGCCCGCGCTCGGGTGCCGGCCGCACCTTGTAAGGCGGCAACCGGTCGAGAAGTTCCTGGCGGCCCCACAGGATGCCCTGGTGCGGGCCGAAGAACTTGTAGGCACTGCATGCCAGCAGATCGGCGCCCAGTGTCTGCACGTCGGTCGGGCCATGCGCGACCCATTGCACGGCGTCGACGAACAGCAGCGCGCCAGCGGCGTGCACCTGCGCAGCAATCTCCGCTACCGGGTTCACCGTGCCCACTGCGTTGGAGGCATAACCCACGGCTACCAGCCGCGTACGCGGGCTCAGGAGCTGCTGCAACTGGTCCGTGCGCAGGGTGCAATCCTCGGGGTTCACGTCCAGCCACTTGACGGTCAGTCCCCGGTCCGCCGCAACTGCCAGCCACGGCGCGATGTTGCCGTCGTGGTCCAGCCGCGTCAGAATCACTTCGTCACCGCGCTGCCAGCCCTGGGCCAGCGAGCGCGAGATGGCGAAGGTCAGGCTGGTCATGTTCTGCCCGAACACGATCTCGTCCGGCGAAGCGGCGTTCAACAGATCCGCCATGGCGGCGTGCGCCTCGGCCAGGCAGTGGTCCGTCGCCTGGGAGGTGCGAAAGGCGCCACCGGTGTTGGCATTGGTGTGCACCAGGTAGTGCTGCATGCGATCAAGCACCTGCCGCGCCACCTGGGTCCCGCCGGGGTTGTCCAGGTAGATGCGGGGCTGGCCTTCGTCCTGCAGGCCGAGTGCGGGAAAGTTGGCGCGGATGCGCGGCAGATTCATCATGGTCATTTCCGAAAAAGTCCTGGAAGGGCGCAACATGCGCACGAAGCCCGTGGAGGGACGACGTGATGATCCTCGCCCGTGACCGCAGAGACCATCCCCCTGCAGGGGGAGGAGGGTTCAGTTGCGGCGGCGAACCTGCAGCGAGTCGAGAAAGCGCGAAAAAAGCTCGAACTGCGTGGCGATGCCGAGCTTGGCGTACAGGTTCTTGCGGTGCGTCTTGACGGTGGTCGGGGAGATGCCAAGCTGCAGTGCCACCGAGACGGTCGAATGGCCGCGCAGCAGGAGCTGTGCCAGTTGCCTCTCGCGCGGACTCAGCAGCTTGCCGCCGAAGGCCTGAAACGCGTCGTCCGTGGTGGTATCCGGCGAATGTGTCATGTGGGCAGCACGTGCATGGCGCCAGTAATGCCGGAATGCCGCTTCGAAGAACGGGACCACCGGGGCCATTCGGGCCACTGCGTCGATCGGGAACCCGCCTTGTGCCGACTCCTGCGACAGGGATATCTCGGCGCATTCACCGTCCGGCAACTCGAGTGCGATGCACAGCTCCTCGCGCCCCGCCGGCCAGCCGTCCGTCAGGTAGCCGACCTCCTCGGCGGACGTGCGGCGCGCCTGCGGGTTCACAAACGTCGCGTGTTCGAAGAAACCATCCGGCGCCACGTCGCGCATGCGGTAGACACCCGTCTCCAGGCCCGACAGGTACGCCGCGTAGAACGGGTTCAGCACATAGGTGCTTTGCGTGTAATTGCGCAGGGCGGCGCGTGAATCCGGCGCGGGAAGGGAGTCGTGGACGCACACCGGATGGGCTTTGCCGCGGTAGACGAAGACGGCACTGAACTCGAACCGCACCAGCAGCGCGGCAGCGTCCACCAGCAAGCGCGGCAATTGTGGTGTGTCGAGATGGCCGACGATTGCGGCGCTCGCGGCGCCCCAGGGCTCGGGCACCGCGACAACTGCCGGAACCTTCAGTGTCGACAAAGTGGTCTTTTTGGTGCCACGGGACTTCATCGTTGCAGGATCCATCATCGGGTGAGGGCCAGGAGCGGCTGCGCGGTGCCGATCGGTCGTGTCACCGCATGGCGCCAAGTATCGCCTGTTCGACCGGGCGCCTCCTCCTTCAGGAGGATGGTCCGGCTGTCTTCCGTCGGGGATCATGACCGGGCCCCTCAACTCCAAAGGCCTCCTCCATGAACCAGCACCTTTCGGCCGTCGCCGCCACGTTGGCACTGGCCCTCACCGCGGTTGGCCCGGCAGCGGCGCAGGAATCCCTGAAAGCCGCCACCGATTGCGCCTATTTCCCGTTCAGCTTCAAGGACACCGATGGCGTGCTCAAGGGCTACGAAATCGACCTCGGCGAAGACATGGCCAAACGCGCCAATTTCAAGATCGAGTGGGTGTGTCAGAAGTTCGACGGGCTGATCCCGTCGCTGCTGTCCAACAAGTTCGACATCATCCTGTCCACGATGTCGATCACCGAAGAACGGCGCAAGAGCGTCGACTTCTCGGTCAGCTACCGGGTGTCGGTCGGCCAGTTTGTCGGCGCCAAGGGCAAAGCGCTCAAGTTGTTCAATGCCGACGGCACGCCGAACCCGGCCGGGTTCAAGGATCTGCGGGTCGGTCTGGGGCGAGCCACCACCTACGACAACTGGATGCAAGCCAAGGTGCCCGATGCGACCATCGTGCGCTACGACACCGACGTGCAGATGTATCTCGAGCTCAAGGCCGGACGGGTCGACCTGCTGATGACCAATCCGATGAAGATCTACCTCGAGTTCCTGAGCAAACCCGATGGCGCGGGCTTCGAGGTGGTCGGGCCGCAGATCAAGGACGAGAAATATTTCG
>JAYVRP010000876.1:0-3874 GCA_043776215.1 Rhodoferax sp.
GGCATGAAGATGCTGATGCCGTGGTGCAAACCCATGCCCCATCCGCCGAGGTGGCCTACGTCGATCCTCGAACCGCCCGGCGCCGCGACCGACAGGCCCTCGCCCTCCAGGGACATGCGCAAGGGTTCGACGTGGGTCAGGGAACTCGCCGAGGGCAGGCCCTGGGTGCCCATGTAGCCGCGGTTGACGACGCGCAGCTGCACACGCATGTGATCGTCGCCGAGTTTGTCGGTCCCGACCAGCTCCAGCCCGAGCCGGGGTAACAACGACGCCACGCGCAGAAAAGCGGCACTCTGGGTGGCACAGGTTCGTGCCAACCTGGCGAGAGGCGGGTTGCTGATGCCTACACGCGCGTCGAATCCGCCAAGCTCCACCTCGCCGAGCTGCGGATGGTGCACCTTGCGCCAGCGCTTGAAGATCCGGCCCTGGTTGACGTCCCGGTCCATCTTCCAGAGCGCCAGGAAATCCTTGCGCGTGAGTTGGGTGTAATGGTCCACGAAGCGTGCCTTGCGCGGGATACCCAACTCGGCGAACAGGTCCCACAGTTCCACCACGTAGGCCAGGCAACCCCGATGGTGGTAGGCCCATTCGGACAGGTTGCCATGCAAGGGTTTGTCCGGCTCGTACAGGAACTCGTGGAACGAGCTCACGGTCGGGTATCCCGTGTGTTTGGTCATCCAGGCTTCCACCTGCCGGTAGATGGCCAGGTCGGTCTGGTTCATCTTGCTGTCGGGCTGGTTGCCCAGCGGGCGGATGGCCACGCCACCGAAGGTGTGCAGATTGAGCCAGACGAAGATGTTCGGATGGCGGATGGCGAACTCCATCACCGCCCGTGCCTCCGGTGCGCTGCCGGGAAAATGCCCTGCACCATCCTGCTCGTGTTCCGGCTTCCATTCGTGCGCAAAGTTGCGATTGAAGTCGTAGACGTTGTCGGACAGGAAATGCGGGTCCGGAATACGCGCGCCATCGAAGTTGACGATGTGCCCCTCCGGATACAACTTGTAGAACGGCCCGTCATCCTCCGGAATTCGAGGCACCATCACGGGAGGATCGAGCGGCACACCGTCGTCACCCCGTAGTTCCACCAGTTCGCCTTGCGGGTCCTGCTGGCGCATGTGGGTCATCTGGCCGTCGCCATCGACATCCGACGCCTGCCAGAACGCATGCGACTGGTTGGGCCGGTCGTTGACCGGACTGGAGCGCACATAGTGGCCCGTAGTAAGAATGGCCTCGGCACCGTCAGGCGAAAGGCGGGGCGCCACATAAAAATGGGTATGGCGGATAGCGTCGGCCATCTGGGCAGGAAGTGGCTCACCGCCTGCAGTGTCCTTGCCACAGAAAATCCCGATGACGTCTTCGGCAATGGCCAGCGCCACGCTGGTGCCACACACCTCGGTGGCATGCAGGTTGCCGTCGATCCACACGGCCGGCCGCTTCTCCGCAGGATCACGCCCGATGGTCAGCAGAGGAATATCGAGCCCCCCCGCGCTGCGGCCCAGCGACGACACCGTGACAAATTCGGGATGGGCCACGGCCCACGCCTTCAGTTGTGCCGAGAGCTGGGCGTTGTCGGGGTAACCGGTTCGAAACATGACGGGGTGGCTCCACAGGCAGTCGAAAGAAGACAGTGTAGGAGCACCAGGACACCATCGTATTCCCTAGGTTGCCACGGCCGTACTCGCGCCCATAATCCGTGCACCCGGACAGCCTTGGGTCAAGCTTTGGTGGGCACAGGAGTTGCTTGCAGGCATGACGGAAGGCTCCCCAGGCCCTGGTGCGCCGCGCCAGAAACCTCGAAATTTGCCCAGGAATTCCGATTGCCCGACATGCCAGAAACCATTGCGCCTGTGTTGCAGGTGAACAAGCTGCACACGCGCTTCAAGACGCGCACCGGGGATGTGCATGCCGTCAACTCGGTGAGTTTCGAACTCCGGCCGGGTGAACTGCTGGGGGTCGTCGGCGAAAGCGGCTCCGGCAAGTCCGTCACCATGATGTCGCTGCTGGGGCTGTTGCCGAGCCCGCCCGCAATGGTCAGCGGCGACTCCGTCTTGTTCGATGGCATCGACCTGTTGCGGTGCACACCGGAGCAACGACGCCAGATCCGTGGCGCCCGCATCGGGTTCATCTTCCAGGATCCGATGACCTCGCTGAACCCGGTGTTCAACGTCGGTTTCCAGATCATGGAGCCGCTGCGCGCGCACATGGGCCTGGACAAGGAGGCGGCGCGCAAACGCGCGCAGGAACTGCTGGAGCTGGTCGGCATCCCTGACGCCGGGCGCCGACTGGGCGATTTTCCACACCAGTTTTCGGGCGGCATGCGCCAACGCGTGATGATCGCCATTGCACTGGCCTGCGACCCCAAAGTGCTGATCGCCGATGAGCCCACCACGGCGCTGGACGTGACGATCCAGGCGCAGATCCTCGAACTGGTGCGCGAACTGCGCCACAAGCTCGGCATGGCCATTGTCTGGATCACGCACGATCTCGGTGTGATCGCCGGCATCGCCGACCGGGCCATGGTGATGTATGGCGGTCAAATAGTTGAAATGGCGCCCGTGACCGAACTGTTCGCGCGCCCGCTGCACCCCTACACCCGGGCGCTGCTCCGGACCATCCCGCGCATGAAGGGCGTGCGCGCCCCGAAGCTTGAAGTGATCGAGGGCCAGCCGCCCATCATGAAGGCTGCGCCGGCGGCCTGCGCATTCCGCGCCCGGTGCCCGCAGGCCATGGAGCGCTGTGCGCGGGAAAACCCGCAGCGCCTGGAAGTCGGGCCGGCGCATGACGTCGCCTGCTTCTGGGATGCACGCACCGGGGAGGAGCGCCATGTCTGATGTTGCGAGCGCCACCAGCCGCGTCATGGCGAACCCGGCCGGCACCAGTGCTGCGCCTGCGCTGGTGCAGGTGCGCAATCTGAAGATGTATTTCCCGATCCATGCGGGCTTGCTGCGCCGGCGTGTGGGTGATGTCAAGGCTGTCGATGGCGTGAGTTTCGATATCCCGGCCGGCGAGACACTGGGCCTGGTGGGCGAATCCGGATGTGGCAAGTCCACCTGTGGCCGCGCCATGTTGCGCCTCTACGAACCCACGGCCGGCGAGGTCATCATCGATGGCCAAAATGTGACGACGCTGGAGCCGGAGGCGCTGCGCCGCCTGCGCCCGACGATGCAGATGGTGTTCCAGGATCCGCAGGCCAGCCTGAACCCGCGCATGACGGTGGCCGCCATCATCGGCGAGCCCCTGATCGAACACACCGATCTGGGCAAGGCCGAGCAGCGCGACCGCATCTACGAGTTGCTCGACCAGGTGGGCTTGAACCGCAACTTCGCAAACCGCTACCCGCACGAGTTCTCCGGCGGGCAACGCCAGCGCATCGGCATCGCCCGCGCGCTCGCCCTGCACCCCAAATTCATCGTGTGCGACGAGCCCATTGCCGCGCTCGACGTGTCGATCCAGGCGCAGGTCGTCAACCTGCTCGAATCGCTGCAGCAGCGCCTGGGTCTGACCTATCTGTTCATCAGCCATGACATGTCCATGGTGCGCCATATTGCCAACCGGGTGGCTGTGATGTACCTGGGGCGTATCGTCGAGCTGGCCGATCGTGATGCGCTCTACGAAGATCCGAAACACCCCTACGCGCAGGCCCTGTTGTCGGCCGTGCCCGAGCCGGACCCGCAGACCGAGTCGCAGCGCCAGCGTATTGTTCTCACGGGTGATGTGCCCTCCCCGTCCAATCCTCCCAAGGGCTGCGCGTTCAGTACGCGCTGCCCGCAGGCCATGGCCCATTGCCGCGAAAGCGCACCCGTGCTGACCGACATCGGGCCCGGCCGTCAGGTGGCCTGCCACCTGTACACCCATAACCATACGACCGCCGAAC
>JAYVRP010000877.1:0-3867 GCA_043776215.1 Rhodoferax sp.
GATAGACCTCGACCACGCGCGTGTCGGGGTCTATGAGCACGTATTCTTTGAGCTCGGCAATCTGCCGATAGGCAGCAAACTTCAGGCCCCGGTCAAACGCCTGGGTAGAGTCCGACAACACTTCGACCACGACGCTTGGTGCTTTGAAAAGATAGTCGGTTTTCAAGTCGGCGGGGTCGCAGGTCACGAATACGTCGGGGTAGAAAACGCTGGTGGCGTTGGCCTGCACCTTCATGCCTTCAACAAACACCTGGCAGGGCGAGCCTTTGAGTTGTCGTTTCAGCGCGGCAAACACATTGCCCGCCACAATGCCATGCACGCGTCGCGCACCGACCATGACAAACACTTCGCCTTGGAAAAACTCATTTTTTCCCGGCTGCGCGTCTTCCCAGGGCAGATAGGCGTCCAGGGTAATTTTTTGAATGGGTACGCCCATGGGCAACTCCTTTTGACGATTGTGCGTGCGCGTTACAGTGTCTGCAAGCGCTGCTTATTACGCGCTATTCAACTCCGTTTGGCGCAGGGGCCAGTATGCAACGCGCCTGTGCAGCGAGTTGCTCCATTCGCTGCCGAGCCAAAGCGCTGGATCCGGGATTTTCAAACGGCATGTTTTCGGGCCCACTGGGGCGGGCTTGACCACTCAAGGGCTGATCTGCGCGGGGCGGTTTTGGCCTGGCCAATCGCACGTTGGGCAGCCGCAGCCCCGCCCCTGACCTGAAAGCCGCCTCGAAATCGGGTTAACCCGCGCGCTTCGTAGCCCCTCACCGGGCTCGACCCGCATCAGGTGCAGCCTCTCCCGCAGCCCCTGGGTGCCGGGCAGCCTTCACGCCGCCTGCTGAAAATCTGCGCACGCCGGCGCCCGGGGTGACGCTCGGGCCCGCAGCCGGCCCTCGGGCGCCTTTGCTGTTTCGACAGAGCTGCGATGCGCTTCAGAACGGGACATCGTCCTCATGGATGTCGCTGTACGGATTTGGCTCTGCATGGCGATCCTGGCGCATGTACTCCTGGATTTGCGGCTGGTAGCGTCGAAGCGCTGGCTCCATCGGCAAGTAGGGCCGACGGGGTTTGGCTGGCGAAAGCCAGACGTTTCGTGAAATACTGACGTCGGCAACGCAGCCTTCTGCGGGCAACGGGGCGCGACAGCAGTTTGCAACTTGCCGGGCTTTGGCTGCTGTCGCGCTTGCTTCACTGTTTCGGCGAGCGCCACTTTAGCTGGTCACGAAACCGCCACGGTCACCGGGCATCGAAACCACCACCCCAATTTGCAGCCACGACGTGCAAGGGGATGTCTCCAGTCACCCTTCGGGCTGCCGCTCATGCCCTATCGTTTTCGCCTTGTCTGAGTGCCCGGAACCCGCGAGCCTGTTGCCCAGGCCGCGCAATGCGTCATTGTGGTGTGGGGTCAGGTCACCCAGGTTATGGCGGGCTGGTGGCTCAACCTTCGACGAGCAAGGCAACCGACAAGGCACAGGCCAGCCAGCAGCATGGCCCAGGTCGACGACTCGGGCACCGGCGTGGTGACCACCAGCACGGAACCGCGGATGTCGTTGATGTCATCACCAAAGTTCACCTCCAACAACTCTACTTCTCCCTTCTTGTTTCCATGACGATGGCCCTTCACCGGTGGTGCCGGCGGCGGCAGGACCGACGGCGGCGGCGGCAGGTTGACGACGCTCGTGATGCTCTGGTTGAACACCACCGTGTCGATCAGGAAGTCCCATGCCGGTGGGTTGCCAGTGGGGGCGATCGTCACCTGGGTGATGCCGCCTGCCGCCACGAGGTCGACGATTCCGTAGCCGGCATTGAAGTTGGGCGCCATGTTGACCAGCGTCTGGCTGGCAACCAGCGTGCCTCCGTTAAAGGCGTTGGCCGCGTAGGTCTGGTTGAATGTCTCGCCATTGAACAGCGCGAAGCTGACCTCGGTGGTGCTGAACGCGGGGTTCACGTCGATCATGAGGGCGCGTGCCAGCCCGTTGCCGAAATCGGCCGTGCCGTAGACATTAGGCGCACTGGCGAACGAAATGGCCGGGAAGAATGTAGCGAAGCCGAGCACCACGCCACCCGAAAACGTCGCCTCCGGTGTCACAAAGGTCTGTGGACCAGGCACCGCCACGTAGATGCTGGGGCCGCTCTGCAGCGCCGGGTTGGTCTCGAAATTGACGACGCCCACCGCCGCATGCACGTTCGAGGTGCCGCACGACGCGATGATCGCGAGCGCCACAACGGCCTTGATGAAATGCTGTTTGTACATGCAGCTGTCCCTTTCGTTGGTTGCTGATACAGGCAGCAGCAATGATCGGGCCAGGTACCACAAAGGCGGCACCGGAGCCCGTCGAAACACGCAAGGGCTTGATAAGACTGGCTTTTCACAGACAGACCGGACTGGCTCGGCTCGTACCGCTGCGAGCGGTGCCGTCGCACGGACGGTGGGTTGGGTGAAATGCCCCACCCTACCGGGGCAATTGACCCGGTGCCGCAATGCCGGACGGCCGGCCTACTTGACCTGCGACTTCAATTGGCGGACCGAGTGCGCGAATGCCTCGCGCGCCTTGTCCCGCTCGGCCACCACCTTTTCCCAGGAATCTTCGCGCAAGGCCGCGAAACTCATGCACACAAGTCTCGCCGGCAAACCGCCGCAGCAGGTCGAATACACTCCGGCTTCCAAATGGTCCGGCGCGGCAGCGCCTGCAACGGGAGTGAGGCAAATGATGAAGTCGCTGATCGTGACCGGCGCAAGCCGGGGTATCGGGGCCGCGACCGCCATCCTGTCGGCACGCGAGGGCTGGCAGGTCTGCGTCAACTACCGCAGCCATGCCGAAGAAGCCGAAGAGACACTGCACGGCGTCCGCAAGGCGGGCGGCACGGGCATCGCCGTGCAAGCGGATGTCGGCGACGAGGCCTCACTCGTCGCGATGTTCGAACGTTGCGACAGGGAACTTGCCCCCCTCGCCGGCCTCGTCAACAACGCGGGTTATCTTGGTGGCGAAAGCGACATCGAGGATTTCGATACCGCCGAAATGCGCCGCCTGTGGGACGTGAACGTCGTCGCCTATTTCATCTGCGCGCGCGAAGCCGTGCGCCGCATGTCGACAAAGCGCGGCGGCAAGGGCGGCTCGATCGTGAACGTGTCGTCGATGTCGGCCGACAGCGGCGGCATCGGGCCGCGCGTCCACTACGCGACGACGAACGGTGCCCGCCGCACCTTCACTTTCGCCCTTGCAAAGCAGTCCGGCGCCAAGGGGATCCGCGTCAACGGCGTCATGCCTGGCGTCATCGACACGAA
Organism: Rhodoferax sp.; assembly: GCA_043776215.1. Lineage (GTDB taxonomy): Bacteria > Pseudomonadota > Gammaproteobacteria > Burkholderiales > Burkholderiaceae_C > CAISIP01. The sequence goes on from JAYVRP010000877.1 coordinate 3,284, forward strand.
TTTCAACGACGATTTCGACAACCATGGCCGCAATGATCGGCTCAAGCCCTTGATCCCCGTCGGCCGGGTCGGCACGGGCAACGACGTCGCGGAGACGATTGTCTGGCTGCTTTCCGACCATGCCGCCTATGTCAGCGGCGCGGTCATCCCGGTGAATGGTGGGTTTTTCTAATCGCGGTTTGACATTTCCGCGTCAGATATCCCAGCCTTCACCCTGATGGTCGGCACACGGCGCTAGTGTGAATGCGCCTTCTTGCGGCACGGCGCCTGCCAAGATGAATGCTTGCGCCCGGCGCGCGGGCCCACGGTGACGCGTGAGGGCCACGGTGACTGAACAATCGCTGATGCCAGCACATTGTCAAAGCAAAGCCGAAGTCACTCCAGACCGTCCGCATCCACCACCTCACGGATGCCCAGGTTCCGGCGCACCTTCTGCCCCGGCACGCGGATACTCTGGACCACCCAGTTTCTGAACTTCAGCGTGCCCAGCGCCTTCTCCTTGCCAAGGTGCGCGACCAGCGCATCATCCCGCATGTAGGTCTGTGCCGGTCGCCCCATCCGCTTGATTCGACCAGGATACGTGG
>JAYVRP010000878.1:0-3862 GCA_043776215.1 Rhodoferax sp.
CCGGCTCGACGCGTACGCGCGCCTGCACGAGTTGGTCAACAGTGTGGCCGTTGCGCCGAAGCCTCGGCGCGCGACCAAACCCAGCTATGGATCGGTGCAACGGCGCCTCGAAGGCAAGGCACACCGCGCCCAGACCAAAGGTTTGCGTGGCAGGGTGGTGGACTGAGATACTCACGCTGAGCGCCAAAAAATCGATGAACACAACGTCTATGCCCCCACTTTTCGTGCATGACTCGCTGGGTTTTTTCTCCGGCTTGCCACGGCTGAGGGACGCCGCCGACACGTTCGACAACGGGCAATACCGTCCGGCCCCGGACGACTGGTTACTGGTGGTCACCGACATCGTGGACTCCACCATCGCGATTGCCAACGGCAAACACAAGACGGTCAACTTCGTGGCGGCCATGGCCATCGCCGCGCTCAAGAACCTGTGTGCACCCACGCCACTGCCCTTCCTGTTTGGCGGTGACGGGTCTGTGGTCATGGTGCCGCCGCAGTTCGCGGCGCAGGCGCGGCTGGCGTTGGCCCGGGTGCGCGGATTCGCGCAACGCGAGTTCGGCATGCAGTTGCGGGTGGGTCTGGCATCGATCGCGGTGCTGCGGCAATTCGGCAGCGACGTGCGTGTCGGCCGCTTTGAGCCCACCCCGGGCAATAGTTTCGGCGTGTTTCTGGGTGGCGGTGTCGGCATGCTCGAGACGGCGGTACGCGGGCATGGCGACGCGGCGTTGATTGCGCTGGTGGCCATTGACGCGGACGTCGACGACGGTGTCCCGGTCGACCTGGCGGGTCTGTCGTGCCGCTGGAACCCGCTGCAGTCGGGTCGCGGCAAGATGGTGACACTCATCGTCCAGGGTGCCGCTGATCCGGGCGCAGTGCATGCCCATGTGATGGGCCTGGCAGGGCAGGGCAAGAACGCGCAACCAGTGCGGCTCGACACGCTGAGCACCAGTTGGCCACCCAAAGGATTCTTGCTCGAAGCCCAGGCCACCCGGGGCAACCGGCCGCTGTGGCTGGCAGCCCTGGGCGTTCTGGCGGAAACCTTGGTGGCCTGGGGCCTCTTGCACTTGCGCCGACCCGTAGGTGGTTTCGACCCCGACAAGTACCTGGCCGAGGTCACCACCAATACCGACTTCTGCAAACACGATGACACCGTGAGTTTTGTGATCGACTGCCCTGTGGATGCGATTGCGGCGATCCGGGCTTACCTGGACCGATTGATGGCCCAAGGCGCATTGCGCTACGGCATGAACGTGTCGGAGACCGCGCTGATGACCTGCCTGGTCACCTCTCCCACCGAAAGCCTGCACGTGCACTTCGTCGATGGGGGCGACGGCGGTTACACCAGCGCCGCCAAGACCATGAAGGCGCTGGTCAGCCCGGCCGTGTTGTCCCGACCACCAACGCCCTGAGCACACCAGCCGAATGCCCTCCAAGACCCTGCTGCGTAACCTGCGATTGTTGTCCGGCATCGTGCTGATGCTGTTTGTCGTCGGCCATCTCGTCAACCTGGCTCTGGGCATGCACTCGCTCGGTGCCATGGGGGCGGGCCGTGTCTGGTTGCTCGACCCGTGGCGCACGCTTCCGGGCTCGCTGGTGCTGGTGGCCTGTGCGGTGGTGCACATGGCGCTGGGGCTGTACGCCATCTCGGCGCGGCGCTCGTGGGCCATGAGCCGTACGGATGTGGTGCAGATGGTGCTGGGCCTGCTTACGCCGCCGATGTTGATCACCCACGTGATGGCCACCCACCTGGCGTCGGAATTCGACCGCAACTTCAACTTTGTGTATGGGCAAATGCTGGCCGTGTACTGGAGCTTTGCGCCCGGGTACGCGTTCCAGCAGTTGTTCGTGGTCATGATCGTGTGGATCCATGGTGCGCTGGGGCTCTATTCCTGGCTCGTTTTGCTGCCAGTGTGGCGGCGTATCGGTGGGATCGTGTTGCCAGTGCTGTTCGCCGTGCCCATCCTGGCCTTGCTGGGTTTTGCGGAGAGCGGGCGCGAGGTGCTGCAGCGCCTGGAGACCGACCCCGCCTGGAAGACCCTGATCATCGACCACCTGCGTCCGATCGCCGCTTTGGTGGCGCAGATGGACGGCGTAAAGGACGGCATTCTGATCGGCTACGCCTGCGTGGTTGCGCTGGCGCTGGCTGTGATGCTGTGGCGCGTCGGGCGCTCCCGCGCACAGCCGGTGCGGGTGGACTACGATGGTGGCGAGTTCGCGCTCGGGCGGCGCGGCCTGTCGGTGCTGGAGATCAGCATCGCGGCGGATGTTGCCCATGCCCACGTGTGTGCCGGCCGTGGGCGCTGCGGCACCTGTCGGGTCCAGGTCGAGCAGGGCGCGCAATCGCTCTCGCAGCGCAACGACCTGGAGGAGACGACCTTGCTGCGGGTGCATGCGCCACCCGGTGCACGGCTCGCCTGCCAGGCCCGGGTGATGGGGCCTGGCGTGGTCGTGACACGCCTGTTGCCCGCCTATGCCGATGCGTCGGCGGCGCGCGAGCCATCCACCTGGGCCCTGGACGCAAGCGTTGCCCATCCGGAGCCCGCGCCATGATGGACTGGATGGTGTTTGCCAAGGCGCGGGTCACCGCTCTGGCGGCCGACATGCTGCAGGCGCCGCCGGAGTGGCAGTCCTGGATCGATGCGATGAGCACTTCGCTGATGAGCGGCACCGGCGTGCGTGCGGTCACCTACAGCCTGATCCTGTTTCTGATTGGTGGCAGCGTGGAGTGGCTGTTCTGGACCTATGCCTACGGCCCCTTGCGTGCCCTGCAAGCCACCGTGGCGCGCACGGCCGCGCAGGCCTTGCGCATGGGCCTGCGCCGCCTGATGCTGTTGTACAGCGGCGTGTTGTTGTTCACCGGCGCCACGATGGCGGCATCGGCAGGCTTCGCTTGGCCGGAGGGTGTGCAGGAAGCCGTGCTCTCGGTCACGCTGTGGCTGATGGTGGTGCGACTGGCGTGGGGCTTGGTCGATGTGCTGCTGGCGCCCGGGCGCACTGCGCGTCGGCTGGTTCCGGTGTCTCCCACCCATGCGGGCTGGCTGGCTGGCACGGCCGTTCTGGTGGCGCTGCTGGGCAGTGCTGCGCGCTTCTTGCCGGAGTTGTTTGAACAGGTGGGCCATGCCCCGCACAGCGCGGGCGTGTTGCGGCTGATGCTGGGCACGCTGACCGCGCTGGTGTTGCTGGTGGCGGCCTTTGTGTTCATGGGGCGGCCGGCGCGGTCCACGGCCACGCGCTCGCGCCTGCCGGCCTTCCCGCGCGCGTTCCCGGTCGCGGCGCTGGTGGTCTTTGCCTATGCAAGCTGGCTGCTGGGCGGCGCTGCCGTCTCTACCATCACGATACTGATGGCGGTCGTGCTGGTAGTGCAGATCGTATTGCGCGACGCCGTGTTCTTTTTTTGGTCGGCCCGGTGGGCCGGGGGTCCGAAGCAGGCCGGGGCGCCGCCGCTGGCGAGTGCACCAGCGCCGCTGCTGCCGCATATCGTGCTCTCAGCGACCCGCTTCGGGGTGGTGATTGTCGGGCTCGGTGCCTGCGCCATCGCCCTGGATACACCCCTGGCTGAATTGGCGACGCGCCAGGGGCCGCTGGTGCGTTTCGTGTTCAGCCTGCTGGGTGTGGCCGCACTGGCGTTGCTGACCAACCTGGCATGGATTGCAATCCGCAGCACCATCGACCAGCGCCTGGCCCATATCGGGCCGCTCGACCCCCACGGCGACCCGAATCCGCAGGCCCGCCTGCTCACCTTGTTGCCTTTGTTGCGCGTCACTGCCGCGATGGTGCTGGTGGTGATGCTGGTGCTGTCGTCGTTATGGGCCATTGGCATCGAGATCACTCCGCTGCTGGCCGGTGCCGGTGTACTGGGCCT
>JAYVRP010000879.1:0-3852 GCA_043776215.1 Rhodoferax sp.
ACCACTTTTTTCTCGATCGCATGGCACGTCATGCAATTCTTGGCCGTGGCCAATGCCTGATCGGCGAATGCCGGTGCACCGGAAACAACTGCGGCAACAAACGCCAGCTTGGCAACAAGAGCAAATTTCATCATGGTCCTCATGGTTCGGTTACAGTCATTCAACGCGATTGTAGTGACGGCGGTTGACCGGCATTGTGAGCAGTTGTGTGCAAACTCTGGGGGATCAAGATGTACTTTTTAGGACTTGGGCTGGCACTTCTGGTCATGAAGTACCTGGAGTTCGGGCCCGTGGCGGCCTGGGACTGGTGGGTGGTCCTCTCACCATTCGCGCTTGCGGTGGGCTGGTGGGCCTGGGCCGATTCCAGTGGTTACACCAAACGCAAGGCCATGGAGCGGGAAAACGCTCGGCGCGACCAGCGCATCGAGCGCAACAAAACCGCCATCGGAACCAACTTCAAGAAGCGGCGTTGATGACCACTCCTGAAGGGCCTGCCTGGGTCAATAGTTGTCCAGCACGGCGCCTTTGCTGGCAGAGGATGCGTTGAAGGCAAATTTGGCTTGCACGCCGCGAAGATAGCGCGGCTTCGGGGCGGTCCAGGCGGCGCGGCGTTTCGCTATCTCGCCATCACTCACGTTGAGTTGCAACAGCAATTGGTGCGCGTCAATGGTGATCGAGTCACCTTCTTCAATGAATGCAATGGTGCCGCCCGCGGCGGCCTCTGGTGCCACGTGCCCCACCACCATGCCCCAGGTTCCGCCGGAGAACCGTCCGTCCGTGATCAGGCCCACCGACTCGCCCAAACCCTGCCCCACGAGTGCACCCGTGGGTGCGAGCATCTCCGGCATGCCAGGCCCGCCCTTGGGGCCGAGGTAACGCAACACCATCACATCGCCAGCAACTATTCTGCCTGCCAGAATGGCGGCCAGCGCCGACTGCTCGTCGTCAAACACCCGCGCCGGCCCGGTCATCACCGGCTTCTTCAGGCCGGTGATCTTGGCCACGCAGCCTTCCGGTGACAGGTTGCCCTTGAGAATTGCCAGGTGCCCCTGCGCATACATCGGGTTCGAAATCGGCCGTATCACATCCTGGTCGGTGCGCGGTACGTCGGGGATGTCCTTCAACACCTCGGCGATCGTCTGGCCGGTGATGGTGATGCAATCACCATGCAGCAATCCTGCGGCCAGCAGCGTCTTCATGACCTGGGGGATACCACCCGCCTTGTGCAGGTCCACCGCCAGGTACTTGCCGCTCGGTTTGAGGTCGCACAAGACCGGCGTGCGGGCGCGGATGCGCTCGAAATCGTCGATCGTCCATTCAACTTCCGCAGCGTGTGCAATGGCCAGGAAGTGCAGCACGGCATTGGTCGAGCCGCCGGTGGCCATGACCACGGCGATGGCATTTTCGATTGACTTGCGGGTGACGATGTCGCGTGGTTTTAGGTCGTGTGCAATGGCTTGCACCAGCACCCGGGCAGACTCCTTGGCGGAGTGGACCTTTTCGTCATGCGGGTTGGCCATGGTCGACGAGTACGGCAGCGACATGCCCAACGCCTCGAACGCCGACGACATGGTGTTGGCCGTATACATGCCACCGCACGACCCCGTGCCGGGGATCGCACGGCGTTCGATTTCAAGCAGATCGGCGTCGCTCATATGGCCGGCGGCATTCTGGCCGACGGCCTCGAACACACTCACGATGTTGAGGTCCTGCCCCTTGTAGTGGCCCGGCAGGATGGTGCCTCCATACACGTAGATGGCCGGCACATTGGCACGCAAAATACCCATCAACCCGCCGGGCATGTTCTTGTCGCAGCCGCCCACCACCAGCACCCCGTCCATCCACTGGCCCTGCACACAGGTCTCGATACAGTCGGAGATCACCTCGCGGCTGACCAATGAATATTTCATGCCTTCGGTGCCCATGGCCATACCGTCCGAGATGGTGGGCGTGCCGAAGATCTGCGCATTGCCGCCGGCTTCCTCAATACCCGCCACCGCCGCATCCGCCAGCTTTTGCAGGCCGCTGTTGCACGGTGTGATGGTGCTGTGCCCATTGGCGACCCCCACCATGGGCTTGCTGAAATCCGCGGCTGCGTACCCCATGGCGTAGTACATGGACCGGTTCGGCGCACGCGACTTGCCCTCGGTGATGTTCTTGCTGCGGGGGTTCATGAAGATTGGTCTTGTTTCCATGGGGTCTCGGTGGTTGTATCGGGATCGGCCACGCCGGATAGTCGGCGCTCGTGTGAGGCAGGGAGCGTGACCGCCATGCGGTGAGTGGCATTTACCTCTTTGCGGATTATATTTTTCAATCGTGCGCTGAGTAAGCGCTTGGTCGGCGGTTGGTCAGATTGGGCGCGCGTTTGAGGAAGTGTTGGTCCCTTTATTGATCCAGTCGGTGGTGTCAATTTCAGGACATGGATGGACGCGGCGTGCTGTCGAAAATGCTTACATCGAATCGCAGTTGACCATGCCCGTGTGCGCTATCGCATTGATATTTATCAACCTTTTTTGTTGGCTTGAATATTGCTTTTGTGTCGTGTCCGAGCAACGTTCGGATAGAAAAGTTTGTTCAAGTTCTTGATTCAATAGGAGAAAAAAATGAAGTCAATCGCAAAGTTCATCGCAGCAGTCGGCGTGGTTATTGTCTCGTTCTCTGAGGTGGCTATTGCTGGTCCAGGTCCTTTCAACGTCCCCGAACCTGGCTCGCTTGCATTGGTAGGGGTTGCCGTGGCTGTCTTGGTGGCGGTAACGCGTAAGGGAAAAAAGTAGTCGGTACGTGGATGTTGCCGGTTTCACGGTCAGGAGCCGGCAACTTAGTCATTGAGGCATCCTTGGAGGCCGGTCTAGCCGACTCCCCGTTTGCGAGTAATTTTGTTTTGTCGACATGAAAGTTAAGCGTTGCGAAGAGTCAAATTTCACTTTGAAGAAGGTTCGTCGATTGCCTTTGAGCCAGTGCGGGCAGTGAGATGCAACCAGCAAGCGGCGTATCGATTTCATGGGTCATAGATTGCCAATTCGTTAGGCAAAAATATTCACTATCTCCGCAACAACCACTGCGGCGTGGTTGGCTCTAGGCCGAAGTTGCCTGGGTAACGCAGCGCACTATCGAACATAGGAACAATTGCCATGAGCACCTTCACCATTCGCGTCACCTCATCTGCCACTACTGTTGGTGGTACCGGGTTTGGGCAGCAGCCGGATCTCGGGGCGCCAAGCTTTTGGGACGTCTATATCAGCGGAAGCAGTGACTCAAACCTTCCAAATGGGGTTTATGACGGCTACTGCCTTAATCCCCTCCAGAGCATTGGTTTTGCGCCAGTGTCATATCAAGCGCAGAACTATGCCGGAAACGTGGCAGCATCATTTGTGCCGATCGGTTTCAGTTCGCTTTCTCAAACTCAGGTGGATCAACTCAACTGGTTGTTGGCGCAAAATTTCACAGCTGATCCGAAGTATGGAAATCAGTTCAACTATGGCGAGGTGCAAACGGCAATCTGGAAGATCGTTGGTTTCACGGATGCACAGATTGCCAGTGCTGGCGATGATCGATTTTTGAGTGACAACAATCGCAATATCGTTAGCACAACAGACATCAACCTGTTGGTTTCATTTGCACAATCTGCGATCGCCAATGGTCAAGGTGTTCTGCCTACCAATGCGTTTTTCTCGGAAGTGATCGATCCGGTGGGCACCATCCAGCCGTTGATCATTCAGCTTCAAAGTGCCAAGCTTGGCAACTATGTCTGGCGAGACAGCGACGGCAATGGCCTGCAAGGCCCTGGCGAGTCCGGTGTCAATAACGTCGTTGTTGAGCTTTACACCAGCGGCGGCACGCTAATCGCCACCA
>JAYVRP010000880.1:0-3842 GCA_043776215.1 Rhodoferax sp.
TTCTTGGCTTCTGCCTTGGCTTTCTTGTCGGCTTCCTTCTTGGCCTTGGCTTCGTCGGCCTTCATCTTGGCTTCGGCTTTCGGGTCCTTCTTCTCTTCCTTGGCTGCAGGAGCCGCAGCGGCGGCAACCGCAGGCTTCGTGTCCGCGGCTTTTGCAGCCGGCGCGGCAGCAGCACCCTTGAATGCCGAGCCGCCAACCGTCAGGCCTTCGGCGGAGAACTTGGCGGCGTTACCTTCGCCAACACCCTTGACCCGCTCGATGAAGTCGTTCCAGTCCTTGAAGTTGCCCTTCTTGCGCTCGTCGAGAATCTTGGTGGAGATGCCTGGCCCGATTCCCTTGATGCCGTCGAGTTCGGCTGCGGTGGCCTTGTTCACATCGACTGCCGCAAAAGCGACGGCAGCATACAACATGGCCACGATGGCCAGAATCTTTTTCAACATGCGGTATCTCCTGATAGGTAAGGAAAGGGTGGGCCATTGGCGTGCATTGATGGCACTGCCAGCACCTTAACGGGGCTGGCTTGCAATGCGTTGACCATCGGTGCCTGCCGTGCTGATTTTTCCTGCCTGGCCTAGAGTTCTTCGACGCGTCGCGCGGGATAACTGTCCCATGCCTGGCAACCCGGGCATTGCCAGAAGTGCTGCTTGGCTTCGAACCCACAGGCTGCACACCGGTAGCGTGTCAGGGGTTTGACAGCATGGTCCAGAGCGCGCTGCACCAGGGGGTGGAACTGCTCGTGTTCGAGCTTTTCACCGGCAATCCATTTCGCGGCCGCTACCAGGGAGGGTTCCCGCTCCAGATGGCGCAGGTACCAGTTCCTGGCCTGCGCAGAGCTTTCGCCCAGGTGCATCTCGAGTGTGACGATGGCCTCCAGTGCATCGATCGATGGCGACTGTGTGTAATGACTCTTGAGCAGGGCCAGTATCGGTTTTGCACCACCACTGGCCATGGCCAGCTGGGCCAGTTGGTTGGCCACCAGCGGCAGGGCAGCCGGTGCATCACCAACGATTCTTTCGAGCACTTTCAGGGCTGCGGCCGCGTCGCCGCGCTGCTTGAGCAATTTGGCCATTTCAATTCGTGGCCTCGGGGCGGCAGGTGCGTCCTCCATGGCCTGCGCCAGCAGTGCTTGCGCCTTGTCCGACTCATGTGCAGCCAGTTGAGCGCTCGCCTGTTCGCACAGGTAGTGTGCGAGGCGGCCTGAAAAACTGCCCTGTTCGGAATGCTCCAGCCGCTTGGCAACTTCGGCGGCATGCACCCAGTCGCGAGAGCGTTCGTAGTTGGCGAGCAGCGCCAGGCGCGCCTCCGACTCGAAGGGTGTGCCTTCAAGTTTCAAAAGCGCTTCCTCGGCGCGGTCCAGCAGGCCGGCGCGCAGGTAGTCCAGCGCCAGTGCGTGTTGTGCCCGGTGACGATCCGCGGCGCTCAGGTCGCCACGCGAGAGCAAATGCTGGTGCACACGCACCGCGCGTTCATATTCGCCCCTGCGCCGGAACAGGTTGCCCAGCGCAAAGTGCAACTCGGAGGTGTCGGGGTCGTTCTGGACGGCCTCGATGAACGCGTCGATCGCCTGGTCCTGCTGCTCGTTCAGCAGGAAGTTGAGCCCTCGGAAATAGGCTTTGGGAGCGCGCCGGTTCTCCATGCGCAGTTGGCGCAGGTCGAAACGCGAGGCAATCCAGCCCAGTACAAAGGCCACGGGAAGGCCCACGAGGAGCCAACTGATGTCAAAGTCCATGCGGTGCGCCGGACGTTGGTGGTGTGCCTGATGCTTCAGGCGCTGTGGTCACCATACGCTCCCGCATCGTTGCGGTGCGGTGTTTCCACCACCATGGCGCCATGCCCAGCGCCCCGACCACCATGCCGATGGCGAACGCCGCCAGCACGATCAGCACCATGGGGCTACGCCATTGGTTGCCAAAGAAGAAATGCACGCTGGCCTCGTGCTGGTTGTTCAGCGCGAATGCAAAGAGGGTAAAAAAAATGGCTGCCTTCAGTGTCCACTTGAGCAGCCATACGGGATTTTTCATGTCGTGTTCAGAATATGGACGGTTCCTTGCGCACGCCATCACCGGCCGCGATTTCGGCAGTGCGCTGATCCACCGATTCGCGCAAGGCCTTGCCCGGTTTGAAATGGGGCACCCGTTTCTCGGGGATCGCCACGCTTTCGCCGCTGCGGGGGTTACGGCCCATGCGGGGCGGGCGCCGGTTGATCGAAAAACTGCCGAAGCCCCGGATCTCGATCCGATGGCCGGCAACCAGCGCGTCGTTCATCGCGTCCAGTATGGCCTTGACGGCAAACTCTGCGTCGCGGTGGGTCAACTGGCCGAAACGGTTGGCCAATTCTTCTACGAGGTCCGATCGTGTCATGGGGCAGTAGTGCGTCCTGCGCATGCTAACCGCCGGTGCCTTGCGGCCCCGACGGGTTCTTCATGGCACAGGCGGGCAATCAGTTGTTGTCCAACTTGGCCCGCAGCAAGGCACCCAGGCTGGTGGTGCCGGCATTTTCGCGCTGGGAGTTCTGGTTCAGCGTGGCCATGGCTTCCTGCTGGTCTGCCGCATCCTTGGCCTTGATCGACAACTGGATGTTGCGGGTCTTGCGATCCACGTTCACCACCACAGCAGTGACTTCGTCGCCTTCCTTGAGCACGTTGCGCGCGTCTTCCACGCGGTCGCGGCTGATCTCGGAAGCACGCAGGTAGCCGATGACGTCCTGGCCCAGGTCGATCTCGGCGCCCTTCGGGTCCACGGTCTTGACCTTGCCGGTCACGACCTGGCCCTTGTCGTTGACGCTGACAAACGTGGTGAAGGGGTCGGAGTCGAGTTGCTTGATGCCCAGCGAGATGCGTTCGCGATCGACGTCCACCGCCAGCACCAGGGCTTCGACATCCTGGCCCTTCTTGTAGTTGCGCACGGCCGCGTCGCCCGGTTCGTTCCAACTCAGGTCGGACAGATGCACCAGACCGTCGATACCGGCAGCCAGACCCACGAATACGCCGAAGTCCGTGATCGACTTGATCGGGCCCTTGACGCGATCGCCGCGCTTGGTGTTCTGCGCGAATTCCTGCCACGGATTGGCCTTGCACTGCTTCATGCCTAGACTGATGCGGCGCTTGTCTTCGTCAATCTCGAGGACCATGACTTCGACTTCGTCACCTTCCTTGAGCACGTTGCGGGCATCTTCCACGCGGTCGCGTGAGATTTCAGACGCGCGCAGGTAGCCGATGATGTCGTCGCCCAGGTCGATTTCAGCGCCTTTGGGGTCTACCGTCTTGACCTTGCCGGTGACAACCTGGCCCTTGTCATTGATCGACACGAAGGTGGTGAACGGGTCGGAGTCGAGTTGCTTGATGCCCAGCGAGATGCGTTCGCGGTCCACGTCAACAGCCAGCACCAGGGCTTCAACTTCCTGGCCCTTTTTGTAGCTGCGAACAGCGGCTTCGCCCGTTTCGTTCCACGACAGGTCAGACAGGTGCACCAGGCCGTCGATGCCAGCCGCCAAACCGACGAACACGCCAAAGTCCGTGATCGATTTGATCGGGCCCTTCACGCGGTCGCCACGCTTCGTGTTCTGTGCAAACTCTTGCCAAGGGTTGGCTTTGCACTGCTTCATGCCCAGGGAGATGCGGCGCTTGTCTTCGTCAATTTCCAAGACCATGACTTCGACTTCGTCGCCCAAAGCCACCAGTTTCGAGGGGGCGATGTTTTTGTTGGTCCAATCCATTTCAGAGACGTGCACCAGGCCTTCGATGCCGGGTTCGAGTTCCACAAACGCGCCGTAGTCGGCAATGTTGGTGATCTTGCCGAACATGCGGGTGGCTTGGGGGTAGCGGCGGTTGACGCCCATCCAT
>JAYVRP010000881.1:0-3835 GCA_043776215.1 Rhodoferax sp.
GTCATGACCGAGGTGAGCCGGTGCGAGGACAGGAAACTGCCGTCGTCATGGCCGGTCCAGATCACGTCCTCACCCACCAGCTGCCGGTTGGGAAACTGGTGCAGGGTCTGCAGGGTTTGCGCCGTGACGCCCTGGTTGCTGCCGGTGAAGCCGGTGGCTGCGCGTAGCAGGATATCCGGCGCATAGTACTTGTCGAGCTTGCCACCGATGCCACGGTCTTCCCATATTTCACGGGTAATGCCGTAGATGAAGTCGGGAACCGACGAATAGGGACTGAGGTCAGGTGTCATGGATCGGTTCGGAGCTGCGCGGGGAAGGAGCGGTGGTTGGGGAGGTTGGGGAGGTCGAGGTGGATTGCGGCACTGGAAATAGGTGGTGCCAGCCAAACGACGCCAAATATTAACCAAATTTGCATTCGAATGCAATATCTCGAACCCTATTTCCGTCGCCTTGCCTTATGCTGGTGGCCCATGGCAAAGAAGGCTTTGAAATCACTCGGCGCATCGACGGAATTCGGCAGTGCCACGTCCTATGACGTGGCGCGCCTGGCGGGGGTTTCCCAGTCCGCGGTGTCCCGCTGCTTCAAGCCCACCGGATCCATCTCCGAGAAAACGCGCCGGAAGGTGCTGGCTGCGGCGGCCGAACTGCATTACGCGCCAAACGCGATCGCACGCTCGCTGATCACGCGCCGCTCCAACATCGTGGCGGTGCTCATCACCGAAACCTCGACCCGCCATACGCCGGAGATCCTGTTCCAGCTCAACGTGGAGTTGCTGCGCCGCGGGCTGCACCTGCTGCTGTTTTCGATTACCCAGGAGATGGGTGCCGGCGATGTGATCGCCGAGGTGCTGCGGTACAAGGTCGACGGCGTGATCGCCTGCACCACGCTGCCCGACGAGCAGATCCAGCGCTGCAACCACCGCGGCATTCCGGTGGTGCTTTACAACCGCGTCGCGCCAACCCAGAATGCCTGCAGTGTCAGCTGTGACCAGGTCAACGCCAACCGCGACATTGCCGACCGCCTGTACCGCGGCGGCCACCGGCATTTCGCCTTCATTGGCGGCGGCGACAACGCGCCGGTGTCGGCGCTGCGCCAGCGCGGTTTCGTCGGGCGATTGCAGGAACTGGGCATCAACGATGTCGCGCTGGCCACCGGCGATTTCGGCTACGAATCAGGGCAGGCGTGCCTGGTCGGGCTGGTGCAGCGCAGGCAGCCCTTGACCGCCGTAGTGTGCGCGAACGACGGCATGGCCCTGGGCGCGATGGACGCGGCACGCTTCGACTGCGGCTTGCGCGTACCCGAGGACATCTCCATCGTTGGCTTCGACGACGTAAGCAGTGCCCGCCGCCCGCCCTACCAGTTGACCACCGTGCGCCAGCCGGTGGAGGAACTGGCCCGCAATGTGGTGCAGTTGCTGGTGGAGCGCATCGAGGACCCGCAACTGGCGCCGCGCGTGCTGCTGCTACCGGGTGAACTGATGGTGCGCAAGTCTGCGCGCCTGCACGACGTTTAGCCGGTGCGCCTCAGGTCACCGGCAGCAGGTGTGCCGGCGCCACATAACCGGACGCGTCGAGCCGAAGGTCCTGCGCCAGGGCGGCGTGCACCACCGCCGGATGCCAGTCAATCATCTTGCGCGCATCGCCTCCCAGCATCACGACGATGCGCCCCGGGCCGGAGCCCCTGTTGCGCAGGCTGCGCCAGGCATCGATCGGCACCGACATCACCTCCCACGGCGCCAGCGCCAGGCGCACTTCGGCGTCGCCTTCGTTGAGCACCAGCTCCCAATCGCCCTCCTTGACGATCAGCACCTGGGAACACGCCAGCCGGTGCCGCGTCATGCCGGCGCCGGGGCCTGCGCGCAACCACTCGATGCTCAGCGAGTGCGGGCTACCGACCGGGGGTTCGTGGTTGCGGTCCTGCGTCATGCCGTAACCCACCACCGGAGCAAGTTCTGCGCCGCCACCGGGCAGCCGGCAGTCGAGCAGCGCTGTGGCCGACCACTGGAGGTCCTGCGGTCGCACCAGGCGCTGGCCCATCTGCTGTGCCGTGTAACGACGCAGCCCGGCCATTTCATCGGCGCTCATGGGAGCGATCAACTGCACGTCCACCGGCACCACGCCACCCGTGGGCAGGGAGTCGAACAGCAGGTTCTCTCGCGTCAGGTGCAAGCCGGTGCGCGCCGCGGCATCGATCACGCTGGGCGCCCAGAGAATGCCGCCGGAGTTGTCCTGGCCCAGCGCGGTGAAGATGAAGCTGTCGTCGGGGCCGATATTGGTGAAGCCGCGGAAGATCCAGGTCGGGATCGACACGATGTCGCCTTCGCGGATGGTGATCTCGCCGTCCGTGCCGTCATTGCCCCAGCGCACCGCCCACTCGCCACGGAAACACATGAACACCTCGGCGCTGAAGTGCAGATGCAGGTTGTTGACCACGCCATGCGGCATCGACGCTGCGCCCAGGTCGAAACCATGTTTGCCCTGGATGTTGATGACCTGGTCGGCGTTCTGCGCCACGCCCATGCCGACCAGCGCGTAATTGACCTTGCGGTTGGATCCCGGTATGCGGCAATCCAGAAAAGCTTCGCCGCAGGCCACCCAGTCCTTGCGCAGCACATGGCGCGCGCGCGCTTCGGGTTCGGTGACGATGGTGGTTTGCTGGTGGGACATGGCAACTTTCCTCGGGGTTCACCACCGCGCGGCGAAATGCACACGCAGGTATTCGATCTGGTCTGCACCCAATGGCGCAGGGCGCGGGCCGGCGAGACGCCACAGGCGCGCGGTCTCTTCCAGTTCCTCCAGCACCGCCATCGCCTGCATCGGCGACGAGTGCCAGGCGTTGGGGCCCAGGCGCTCCAGCACCACGGCACGCAACTCGATGCCCCGGGCGGCGTAACGCGCAATCGCCTGCGCCACCCATGCGGCGGCAGCCGGGTCGCCAGGGCCGTGATAGGGCACGACCGGAACGCGGCCGACCTTCATCACGAAGTACGGTGTGATGGCGGGCAACAACTCCTCGCCATGTGGTTCGAGCGTCAGCGCCACGCAATGGGTGCTGTGTGTGTGTATGACGCAACGCGGCGCATCACCGAATCCGTGCGTGCTCTCATAAATGCGCCGGTGCAGGGCCAGGGTCTTGCTGGCGCTGTCGCCGCCGACCTGTCGGCCTTCGACATCGATCCTGGCCAATTGCTGCGGTTGCAGGAAACCCAGGCAGGCATCGGTCGGGGTGATCAGGAAGCCGTCGTCCAGCCGCACGCTGATGTTGCCGGCAGTGGCATGCACATACCCACGCTGGAACAGACTTTTTCCCACCCGGCAGATCTCGTCGCGCGCGTCGGATTCGGTCATGACAGTACGCTGAACGCCTTGGTGAAAAAGTCGTCGGTGCCGAAGTTGCCCGATTTCAGGCTCAGGTGCAGGCCATCGGCGCCTGCCAGGCGGCTGTACGCGTGGCACCACGGCACACCGGGGTCGATCTGCGGGCCGATCTTCAGTTGCCGTACCTCCAGCGCCTGGACGCACGCGCCCGATGTCTCGCCGCCCGCCACGATCAGTTGGCGCACGCCCAGGCCCACCAGGCCGATCGCGATACGGGCGAGTGCGGCTTCCACCAGGGCACCCGCATGTTCCACCCCCAGTGTGCCTTGTGTGGCCTTCACCGCTGACGCTTCGGCGGTGGAGTACACCAGCACCGGACCCGCCGGCAAATTGGCAGCGGCCCAGACCAGCGCCTCGGCAGCCACGTCCACACCAGCGGCGATGCGTAGCGGGTCGAGGGCCAGCGCCGGGCAGCCGCGGGCAGCAAATTGCGCTACCTGCCGGTTCGTCGCGAGCG
>JAYVRP010000882.1:0-3831 GCA_043776215.1 Rhodoferax sp.
CGCGCGCGCGACGTCACGCACTGGAACCAGTTGCGCGAGCGCCAGGTGATGCTTGTGCAGCGTGAGATGTTCGAGTCGAGCCTGCGCAGCGCGCGCAGTGTGCTCGAGTTGCTGGGCCGCAGCGAGCAGGAGGCGTGCCAGACCGCGCAACGCTTCCGGGAGCACAACCTGGCCCTGTTCGAACAACTTCACCCCCACTACAAGGACCAGGCAAAACTGATCGCCGTGGTCAAGCAGGGGCGCCGTCAACTGGAGGAGCAGATGGCCCGGGAACGCGCACAACGCGCTATGGGCAGGCCACCCACTGAGCGTGCCGACCGTGGCTGACGAGGAGCCGGGTTGGCGAGAGCTGCTGCTGCGCGTCCCGGACAAGGTGGACGTGACCGCTTTCTGGTCTCGGGTGGCCTTGCTGGCGGCGCTCGCCGTCCGGTCCGTTGCACTCACGCGGATGGACGGGCAGCACGGGCGAGAACGGCGGGCCCCATGACTGGATCTACCTGTTCACCAGTCTGGGTTGGCTCGCGAAGGCACAACTCATCGGGGCTCTGACCCACAAGATCGGGGTCCTGGTGGTGCTGCTGTCGCTGGTCTGGGGTGCCTGGTTGCTGCGCCAGCAGCATGGCCGCCTCTGCGGCGACGTGTTGCACGAGGAGTGAGCGCGCCACCTCCGCCTATTTCAAGGCATCCCACACCAGCTTGGTGCCAGTGAGAAACATGCCCAGGTAGACCAGCCGGTAGAACAGCGCCGGATGGATTCTGCGCGCCATCCTCACGCCGATCCACACGCCGATCGGGGCCACCGGCAGCAGCACCAGCGACGTGCTCATGTTGCGCGCATCCAGCAAGCCCAGCCAGCCATACGGTATCCACTTGGCCAGATTGATGACAAAGAAGAAGAACGCCATCGTCGCCGTGAACTTCACCGGCGCGAGCCGCATGGGGATGATGTAGGCATTGATGGGCGGGCCGCCTGCGTGGGCGATGAAACTCGTGAAGCCCGAAGTTGACGTGAGCACGGCGCCCAGCCATTTCGGCGGCGCAACACTGTCCACCCGGGGAGGAAAGAGAAGCCGCTGGGCGAGGAACAACAGGGTAAAGCCCCCGACGATGCCCGCCACCAGATGCGGATCGAGCAGCTTGAACAGCAGCGCGCCGATGACCACGCCGAGCAGCCCGAATGGCAGCAGGAACCGGATCAGCCGCATGTCGAAATCCTTGCGGAACGCGGCCATGCCCAGCAGGTCCATCACCAGCAGCACCGGCATCAGAATGGCTGCGGCCTGTGGCACGGTCACGGCCAGCGCCATCATCGGCACCGCCAGTGAACCGAAACCCGCGCCAAAACCGCTCTTGCTCACGCCAAGCAGCAAGACGGCAGGAACCGTCACGGCATAAAAATACGGGTCCGTAATCAGCGCCAGGGTCATGTCATCGCAGCCACCGCACCATGTGGACCTTCGCGTAGTAGGTGCCATTGACCTGGATCGCGCGCGGCAAGGAGCCACACACGCTGAAGCCGCAGCGCGCATAAAGCGCCTGCGCCCGATCATTGCCAGCCGTCACGGTCAGGTCGAGCTGCTCCAGGCCGGGCATGCTGGCGGCCAGTTGCAGCAGCTCCCGCATCAGGGCCCTGCCCGCGCCCTGGCCCGACAGCTCTGGCGCGACGTACATACCCACCACGGTGGCATTGTGGCGCTCCTTGGGTCGGTACCGCCCCTGCAGCCCCACGATGCCCCACAGAGAATCTCCCTGGAACGCCCCCAGAAAAAAATCATGCGGACGGTCCGGGCTGGCAGTGAGCCGCTGCTCCGACCAGCGCACCGGCTTGCTTGCCTCCTCCTCGGCGCTGGAAGTGAACGCCTCCGGATGTGCCAGCATCCCACGCAGGCGCAAGGCGTGGTACGCCGCAGCGTCGATGGGTACCAAACGACGGACCAGGACCCCGGTCAAACGCGCTCCACGATGAGCGCAATGCCTTGACCCACGCCAATACACATCGTGCACAGGCCATATCGGCCACCGCTGCGCACCAGCTGGTTCACCGCCGTGGTCACCAGCCGGGCACCCGAGGCACCCAGCGGATGGCCCAACGCAATCGCGCCGCCATTCGGGTTCACGCGCGGATCATCGTCCTGCAGGCCCAGCAGGCGCAACACGGCCAACCCCTGCGCCGCAAACGCCTCATTCAGTTCAATCACGTCCATCTGCCCGAGCGTCAAGCCGGCGAGTGCCAGCACCTTTTGCGTTGCGGGTGCCGGGCCAATGCCCATGACGCGCGGAGCGACACCTGCCGTCGCCATTGCCACCACACGGGCGCGGGGCGTGAGTCCGTGGCGGGCGGCGCTGGCTTCATCGGCCAGCAGCAAGGCACAGGCGCCATCGTTCACACCACTGGCGTTGCCCGCCGTGACGGTGCCATCCGGACGCACCACCCCCTTGAGCCGCGCCAAGGCCTCCAGGCTGGTCTCGCGCGGATGTTCGTCCTTCGACACGACCAGCGCGTCACCCTTCTTTTGGGGAATCGTCACCGGTGTGATCTCGGCATCGAAGAAGCCTGCCTTTTGCGCCGCAACCGCTTTCATCTGACTGGCCAGGGCCATGCGGTCCTGGGCTTCACGCTCGATCCTGTGCTCGGAGGCGACGTTCTCCGCGGTCTCGGGCATGGCGTCCACGCCATATTTTTCCTTCATGAGGCGGTTCACGAAACGCCAGCCGATGGTGGTGTCGTACACCGCGTTGGCGCGGCCAAATGCCGTGTCCATCTTCGGCATCACGAACGGCGCGCGGCTCATGCTCTCCACGCCGCCCGCGATCATCAGGCCCGCTTCGCCAGCGCGGATGGCTCGCGCCGCTGTGCCCACGGCATCCAGACCTGAACCGCACAGGCGGTTGATCGTGGCGCCAGGGACCTCGACCGGCAAACCCGCCAGCAGGCTGGCCATGCGGGCGACATTGCGGTTGTCCTCGCCCGCCTGGTTCGCGCAGCCGAAAATCACATCGGTCACGGCCTGCCAATCGACGCCCGGGTTGCGGGCCATCAGCGCCTTGATTGGAATTGCGCCCAGATCATCCGTGCGCACACTGCTCAAAGCACCGGCATAACGGCCAAAAGGGGTGCGGATCGCGTCGCAGATCAAGGCTTGTGCAGACATGGGACTTCCATCGGCCGGGAGGTCTCTACTTTACCAAGCGGCACAAGGCAAAATGCCGCCATGCTGATTCAACCCTCTCAGGCCGACGTGCGTCGCTTCTTCTGCAGCGTGGCCTCCAAAACACGGGCTGGCGAGCGGCTCGATGGCATGGAGGCCATCGCCAGTGGATGGATCGCCGAACACCCGGAGTTCCATGCCGACTTCTCCGATGTGGATGCGGCGTTGCGTACCATGTTCGACGTGGCGGACGGGAAGACCAATCCCTTCCTGCACCTGTCCATGCATCTGTCGATCAGCGAGCAGTGTTCGATCGACCAGCCGCGCGGGATCCGCCAGGTGGTCGAACTGCTGGCACGCAAGTGCAATTCTCTGCATGACGCGCACCACACCACGATGGAATGCCTGGGGCAGATGATCTGGGAAAGCCAGCGCGCGGGTCGCCCGCCGGATGGGGAAGCCTACGTCGCCTGTGTGCAGCGCCACGCCACGCGGGGCTGACACCCGCGCGCCCTGGCAACCTATTTGAACTTGGCCTGGGGAACCGTCTTGAGTTCGCCCGGGAGCGAGTGCACGTAGTTGGCAAGCTCCTTCAGTTCGGCATTTGAGAACTGCCGGGCGATGCCGCCCATGATTCCGTTGCCGCGGCCCCAGGTCGCATTGCCTTCGCTCTTGTAGGACT
>JAYVRP010000883.1:0-13546 GCA_043776215.1 Rhodoferax sp.
CAGTGAGGTGACCGCGCGGCCCCGCAGGTGGCAGTCAAGAGCAGGCTCGCAGCAAGTAGTTGGAGAGGAATCCGCTGCTGGCTCATGCCATCACAACAAACCGGCACGGCGACGGCCGTCGGCAGGCTGGATTCAGCGGGCAGCACCCGGCACAATGCCTTTGAAAAGCACGGTGATCTCTGCCAGGCACTGGCGTGCCCTGAATTCACCCTGCGTCGCCGAAACGGCATTCATGAGGTCGGGCCGCGCGTACCAGAGCTCCCCCACATCCTTGGCGAAAAGCAGCTTGCGCTCCAGTGTGGCATGGGTCGCAGCGTCCGCCTGGTCCAGCGCCGCCAACATGGCTTTGCGCACGGCTTCCAGGCAGTCCTCAGGCACAGGCGGTGCCACATCATGGCCCAGCCAGCCAAAAAAGCTGTTTCGCAAACTAGTTTTTGCCCAACGCATATCTGTATTTACCGGTTCTTTTCAAGCAGGAGTGAATTCTCAGGCATTGTCGGCATCATGTCACGGCTTCTTGACGGCTAAATGACACCGCACGGACTCTTTTCATTGCATGTGAGTCACCACTCACCGGGCGGAACTCAAACCCACGATCATCCGGACAGGTTTGCGAAGCCTCAAAATAGAGGGTGAAAATTGGCGCCCATGGTGCAAAAACCTTCGGGCCTGCCCATTCGCAGCCTTTTCGTCCATTGCAAATTCTCAGGATGCCAAATGACAGCCCTCTGCATTCCCATCACCGGCCTTGCCCATATCGGCATACGCGTACACGACCTGGAGCGTTCCGTTGCGTTTTACGGGTTGCTCGGTTTCAACAAGACGGCGGGCCCGATCGGACCCGAGCCCGTGGCGATTCTGGAACACCCGTCCGGGTTGGAGATCAACCTGGTGCTCAATGCCCCCGATGCGCAGACGCCGAATGTTCTCATGGACGTTCCGCAAAAGCATCCCGGCATCACCCATTTCGCACTCATGTGCCCTGACATCCTGGCCGCGCGAGACCTGCTCGCGGCGGCCGGCATCCCACTCAGCGGTGGGCCCGTGCGCTTCGGACCCGCAGCACAGGGCGTGTTTGTGCGCGATCCTGATCGAAACGTGATTGAACTTCACCAGCGCGGTTGATCATCGTCCGGTCGACGGGTCCGATCACGCGAGCGCGTTGGTGGCGCAGGGCTTGGCTGGGAACCGCAACAAGCGTACGACTTTCAGCGTCATCGCGGCTCCTTCCTGCTTGTGTTGGTGCTGGTGCTTGACCGGAGCCCGCTGACCGTCGATCGGTGGCAGCGCTGGTGCGGGTGGACTCGACGATGGCAGGCAAAATACACCCGGACACCTGCACCGGATGAAACGAGCGAACGATTCCATGGCTACCACTGCGCGCGCCTTGCTACTGACCGATGTCGTTGACAGCACGCGCGTTGCGCAGGAGTTGGGCGACGAGGCCTTAGCGCCCTTGTGGGCAGCGCATGACCGGGCGGCGCGTGACCTGCTGCCGCAGTGGCGGGGTCGCGAGATCGACAAGACCGACGGCTTGCTGCTGTTGTTCGACAGCGTCGCCGATGCCGTCGGATACGCCCTGGCCTACCACCGCGCGCTGGTTGCGCTGAATCTGCCATTCAAGGCCCGCGCCGGCGTGCATTTCGGCCCGGTGACACTGCGTTCCAACGACGCTGCGGACATTGCATTGGGCGCCAAGCCGATGGAAGTCGAAGGGCTTGCGAAAGTCATCGCCGCACGTGTGATGTCGGTCGCGATGGGCGGCCAGACCCTGCTGACCGGGGATGCCCTGCAGAGCCTGGGAGAGGTGCCGCTGCGCTTGCAGTCGCACGGCCACTGGCGGCTCAAAGGCTTGCCCGAACCGTTGGCGTTGTTTGAGGTCGGTGACGACCACGCGCAGTTCCTGCCGCCCCCGGACGATGCCAAGGCCTATCGGGTTGTGCGCCAAGGCGAGTTGTGGCAACCGGTGCGCGACATCCGCCATACACTTCCGGCCGAGCGCGACACCTTTGTCGGGCGCACGCAGCCATTGCTCGACCTGTCGCGCCGGCTGCACACCGGAGCCCGCCTGCTGTCGGTGCTCGGACTCGGCGGCACCGGCAAGACGCGGCTGGTGACGCGTTTCGCCTGGAGCTGGCTGGGCGAGTATCCGGGCGGTGTATGGTTCTGCGACCTGTCCCAGGCGCGCGGCTTGGACGGCATTGCATTCGCAGTCGCGCAGGGGCTGGAAGTACCACTGGGCACCGGTGATCCGGTGACGCAACTCGGCCATGCCATCGCCGGGCGCGGCCGCTGCCTGGTGATCCTTGACAATTTCGAGCAGGTGGCGCGGCACGCCAAGGAGACACTGAGCCGCTGGCTGGACCGCGCGGCAGAGGCGTGTTTCGTTGTGACCACCCGTGAGGTGCTGGGCCTGGCCGGCGAGGAAGTGCTGGCGCTGGCGCCGCTGATCCCTGATGACGCGGCAGCGCTGTTCGTGCAGCGGGCGCGGGTGGCGAAGCCCGATTTTCAGCCGACCGCAGAGGACACGGAGGTCATCGAACTGCTGGTCGGCTTGCTCGAGGGCTTGCCGCTGGCGATCGAGCTGGCGGCCGCGCGCATGCGCGTGATGCCTGTGCGCACGTTGCTGACGCGCATGCGCGAGCGCTTCAAATTGCTGGTCTCGAGTGGTGGGCGCATCGACCGTCAGGCCACCTTGCGCACGGTGTTCGACTGGTCCTGGGATCTCCTGCCGCCTGCCGAAAAAGCGGCATTGGCACAGCTATCGGTGTTCGAGGGCGGGTTGACGCTGGAGGCGGCCGAGGCGGTGCTGGACCTGTCGGGCCATCCAGACGCGCCGTGGACGGTGGATGCGCTGCAGTCGCTGGTACAGAAGTCTTTCGTCTATCCCGGAACCGATGCGCGGTTCGGGCTGCTGGTGAGTGTGCAGGAATATGCGGCCGAGCACTTGCGCACCGCGACGCGCTATGCCGACAGCGGGCCTGACGCTGAGTTGGCTGCACAGGTGCGTCACGGCGCATTTTTCGCCGCGATGGATGCGGCGCAGTCGACGGCCGGCGTGAGTATCGAACTCGATAACTTTGTCGCCGCGTGTCGCCGCGCGGTGGCGCGCGCTGACGCGGCCATGGCGACGGCGCTGCTCGAGCGCGCCTGGGCGGGCTTGAAGCTGCGCGGGCCGTTCCGGGTCGGATGCGAACTGGCGTTGCTGGTGCTGGACGTGCCTGCACTCGGTGCGGTCGCGGCGAGCCGGACGCATTGGGTCGCTGGCGATGCGCTGAGTTCGTGCGCTCGTCATGCCGAGGGTTATCCGCATTTTGAGGCTGCACTGTCACTGGCGCTCGATACCGGCGCGCGCGCCGTTGCCGCGCGTGCCTTGCGCTGCCTTGGCGATCTCGACATCCACGCCGGTCGTATCGAGCAGGCGCGCGAGCGCTTCGAGAGCGCAATGGTCCATGCGCACGAACTGCAGGACCACTGCACCGAATGCGACGTGCACAACGGCCTGGGCAACCTCGAGGAGCAACTGGGTCGGCTGGACCTTGCGACGCGGCACTATGAGATGGCGCTTGCCATCGCGCGACGCGCCGACGACCGTTATCGCGAAGGCAACATCCTGGGCAATCTGGGGCTGGTGTGCATCGACCGGGGACTGACGGAACAGGCGCTGACACGCCTGGAGGCCGCGCTGGCGGCCGCGCGCGACACCGGCAACCTGAAACTGGCCGGCAATACGTTGTGCAACCGGGGCATGTTGTGCCAGTTGCTGGGGCGCCTTGCGGAGGCGCAGGAACAGCTTGGCGAAGCACTCACGACGGCACGTTCGCTGGGCCACGCGCAGCTCGAATCCATCGTGTTGTGCAATCTGGGCCTGGTGCTGGAGAGCCGTGCCGATGCCGACGCTGCGAGAACACATTTCGAGGCGGCCGTCGAACTGGCGCGCACGATGGGTGACCAGCGTGGCGAGGGACAATTCCTGGGATACCTGGGTTTGCTGCACGCGCGCCAGGGTCGGGACCACGAAGCGCGCGCATGCCTCGACGCGGCGCAGACGCTGCTGTGGTCGGCTGCCGAAAGGCTCGGCCTGGGGATCTTGCAGTGCAGCCGGGCCGAGGCTGAACATCTTGTAGGTGATGCCGTGGCCGCGCGCGAAGCGCTGGCCGCTGCGCGCGCCATCGGTGCCGAAGTCGGGGCGGGTGCGGACTCGGAGATCGGGCTGGCGATTACGCGCGTTGCGTCGCTGCTGGAGCCGGTTCAAACATGACCGGGCGGGGCGCGGCATCTGCGCGGACGGTTTCAGTTCTGGTTCTTGATGAATGGATCGTACGCGACGCAATTCACACCACCCTTCACCGCCAATAGGACAGCGTACTTGTAGCCCCGGGTTCCCGGGGAAGGCTTCGAGTTCTTGAACTTGAGCTTGTACCGATCGCCGGGTGCCGTGGCCGATTCGGCATCCGTCACCACGGCGACCTTTTCGAATTGGTCGCCAGGGTCTGTGACCTGGATTCCGTCTTTAAGAAAAACGTGGACGTTGTCTTGAATTTGCCAGGTGATGACATGGGGGTTTTCCGTTCCCGACACTGGATCCGGTGTCAGCAACTCGTTCGGTTCGACGTGGATGCCGCCGGGAACAGAACAACTGTCGACGAATACTTTGACGAGGCATTCTTTGGCAGCCGAGCACATGGGAGGCAAGGGCGGCAAGGGAGCAGCGAGCGATCCTTTCACTCCATCGCCCAGCTTGGTGCCACACGCGGCAAGCACCGCCACAGCCAGCAGCGCGCCAGCTACCTTGGAGGATCGCTCAAAAAAACTATTCATACGGATTTCCTTTCGTTATTGACTCTTCTTGTCCGACGGTGTTGCCGTCGCGGTCGGGCGGCCCGCTCAGTGTGCTGGACATTTTGGTGCAGTGTCAACTCCCGCAGATCACCCGTTTGGATGATCTGCTCTGGCGACAGTGGCCAATTGCGCGGCCTTCAGCTACGCTGGCGCCTTCTCCAATGGGCCAGCGCCGCACCAGCCCGCGCCACCAAGCAGGACCGCGTGGCTCGCGCCGTCAATGGCATCGGACTGCCGCACTGATTGCCCACATAATCCGATGGACCGCGCATGGCGTGGCGGAAACCGGGACAAGCCGCCCGCGCACCTGAAGGAGTTGACCCGTGAAACTGAGGCTGCTTGCTGCGTCGGCCGCATTGCTGTGGGGTATGGGATCTTCCTGGGCCGGCCCTCTGGAAAACGGCGTGGCGGCCTATACGCGGAACGACTATCCGCAGGCGCTGGCGCTGCTGCAACCGCTGGCGGCGCAGGGCAATGGCCGCGCCCAGTACCACCTCGGGCTGATGTACGACAACGGCCAAGGCGTTGGCAAGGACCCGGCGCAGGCGGTCAAGTGGTACCGGCTCGCCGCTGCACAGGGCATTGCCAAGGCACGTTACAACCTCGGCTTGATGTATGCCCTGGGGCAGGGCGTCGCGCAGGACCACGCGGAGGCGGCGCGCTGGTACCAGCTGGCCGCGCAGCAGGGAATTTCGCGGGCCCAATACAGCCTGGCGCTGCTGTACGAACGCGGGCAGGGTGTGGCGCGCGACCTGGCGCAGGCAGTCACCTTGTACCGCGCGGCTGCCGAGCAGGGTTATGCAAGTGCGCAACACAACCTCGGCCTGATGTACAACAGCGGGGTCGGTGTGGCGCGTGATGACGCCGAGGCGGCGAAATGGTATCGGCAGGCAGCCGCACAAGGCGTGGCAAAGGCGCAGTCGAACCTGGGGCTGTTGTACGAAACCGGGCAAGGCGTTCCGCGCGACTATGCCGAGGCGCTCAGGTTA
This sequence comes from Rhodoferax sp., assembly GCA_043776215.1. Classification (GTDB taxonomy): domain Bacteria; phylum Pseudomonadota; class Gammaproteobacteria; order Burkholderiales; family Burkholderiaceae_C; genus CAISIP01. The sequence goes on from JAYVRP010000883.1 coordinate 5,832, forward strand.
TACCGGCTGGCCGCAGCGCGTGGCGTCGCCAAGGCGCAATACAACCTCGGCTCGATGTACGCACGCGGTGTCGGTGTGGCGCAGGACCCTGCCGAGGCGCTCCGGTGGTACCGGCTGGCGGCCGCGCAGGGAATCGCGTCGGCGCAGGTCAACCTCGGCATGGCGTTCGAACGCGGGCAGGCTGTGTCGCAAAATCTGCCGGAGGCGTTCAAGTGGTACCGCCTGGCGGCGGCGCAGGGCGACGCCATGGCGCAAACCAGTCTGGGGCTGCTGCATGAGCGTGGGCAAGGCGTCAAACAGGACTACGAGGAGGCGGTCAAGTGGTACCGGCTCGCTGCAGCGCAGGACAACGCCAATGCCCAGTACAACCTCGGGCTGATGTACGACTATGGCCAGGGTGTCGCCCAGGACTCCAGGGAAGCGGTCCGCCTGTACCGCCTCGCGGCGCAGCAGGGCAACGCCAGTGCACAACACAACCTTGGGCTGATGTATTCCCGTGGGGAAGGCGTGGCCCGGGACCTGGCCGAGGCGATCAAGTGGTACCGGCTGGCCTCAGTGCAAGGCGACACCGGCGCCCAGATCGAGTTGGGCCGGATGTACGAGCGCGGCCAGGGTGTTGCGCAGGACGACACGCGCGCCTACATGTGGTTCCATCTCGGCGCCTCGGCTGGCGGATCGGCGTCGGCTGCGAAGGACCGCGATGCCATCGCGGTGCGCTTGACACCCGCGCAGATCGCGCAGGCGCAAGTGCTGGCGAGTGACTGCGTGCGCCGCAACTACCAGGCCTGCGAATGAGACTGACACTTCTGCTGGGTGCCGTCACGGTGATGCTCATGGCGGGATGCGGGGAGGTCTACAACAACCCGCATCCCTCCGGCTCCGAATTCACCAACACGATGTTCCTGCCCTTCTCGGGGCGCTCGCCGAAGCATCTGGATCCGGCCAGTTCGTATTCCAACGACGAAACTCCCTTCACGTACCAGGTGTACGAGCCTTTGTATGCCTACCACTACCTGAAGCGCCCCTACGAACTCAAGGGGCTGGCGGCACAGGACGTTGCGCAGCCGGTCTACCTGGACAAGGTGGGCAAAAACATGCCAGACGATGCGCCCGGCGACCAAATCGCCGAGACGGTGTTCACCATCAAGATCAAGTCGGGTATCCGGTTTGCGCCGCACCCGGCCTTTGCCAGGACCAGCGATGGAGCGTACCGCTACCACCAACTGGCGGCTGCCGATGTCAGTGACAAATACAAGGTCACCGACTTCAAGGAGACCGGCACCCGCGAGTTGACGGCGGATGACTACGTCTACGCCATCCGGCGGCTCGCCACACCACGCGTCAATTCCCCGTCCTTTTCCACCATGGCGGATTACATCGTCGGCCTCAAGGAATACGGGGAGGCCATCGCGGCGGTGGACAAGTCCCTGCGCAAGGGCATGGCGCCGACCGACCGCGACCTGCCTTTCCTGGATTTCCGCAACTACCCGTTTCCGGGGGTGGAGGCGGCAGACCGTTACACGCTGCGCATCCGGGTCCAGGGGAAATACCCGCAGTTCAAATACTGGCTGGCCATGACGTTCTTTTCCCCGGTTCCCTGGGAAGCAGAAAAGTTTTATGCCCAGCCCGGCATGGCGCCCAAAAACCTGACACTCAACTATTGGCCCGTCGGAACCGGGCCGTACATGGTGACCGAGTACATTGAAAACCGGCGCCACGTGCTGGAACGAAACCCCTACTTTCACGGAGAAACCTACCCCTGCGCGGGCGCTCCGGGCGACAAGGAGGCCGGGTACCTGTCCGACTGCGGCAAGCCCCTTCCGTTCATCGACCGGATCGTCTTCGATATCGAAAAGGAAGGCGTCGCTCTGAAGGCGAAATTTCTGCAGGGCTACTACGACTCACCTGCCATCGAGCGGCTCGACCAGGGGACCTCGATGCTGGTCGCCATGGGGGACTCCAGGGAAAAGGACAAGGAGTACCGCGACAAGGGCCTCCGCTTGCCCACCACCGTCGAAGCCAACATCTGGTACCTCGGGTTCAACTGGCTCGACCCGGTGGTCGGCAAGGGCAAGACCGCCGATGAGGAGTTGCGCAACCGCAAGTTGCGTCAGGCCCTGTCGATTGCCATCGACTGGGAGGAACACATTGCCATCTTCGAACAAAGCCAGGGCGTGGCCGGGCACGGGCCGGTGCCGCCCTCGCTTTTTGGTTACCGCGAAGACGGGCCGGCAGCGTTCAACCCGGTCGTTTACCGGCGCGGGCCCGATGGCAAGGCCGTGCGGCGCCCGCTCGCGGACGCCAAAACCTTGCTGGCCGAAGCCGGCTACCCGGAGGGCCGCGATGCGCGCACGGGCAAGCCACTGGTGCTCAACTTCGACTACCAGAGCGCGGCGGGCCCCGGCAACAAGGCGCTTCTGGAGTGGTACACCAAGCAATTCGCCAAGATCGGCGTTCAACTGGAAGTGCGTGCCACGGATTACAACCGTTTCCAGGACAAGATCGCCAAGGGCTCGGTGCAGATCTTCTTCTGGGGCTGGCTGGCAGACTATCCGGATGCCGAGAACTTTCTTTTCATGCTGTACGGGCCCAACTCCAAGGTGTTGACCGACGGCAATGGGGAGAACAACACCAACTACCAGAGTCCCACGTTCGACAGGCTGTACGCGCAGATGAAATTTCTCGACGACGGCCCCGCGAAGCAGACGCTGATCGACCAGTTGATTGCGACCGTGCAGCAGGATGCGGTGTGGAGCTTCGGCTACTTTCCGACGTCTGCCGCCGCCTACCAGCAGTGGGTCCACAACGGCAAGCCCACGCAGATCGTGCGCAACCACATTGCTTACCTGCGTCTCGACCCCGGGGTGCGGGCGCGCAAGCTGGTCGAGTGGAACCCGCCGATCCGCTGGCCGCTCGTGCTGATCGTGCTGGGCCTGGCGGCCGGCATTTTGCCGGCGTGGTTCGCATGGCGCCGGCGCGAACGCCAAACGGCCAGCCGCACTACGGCTCCAGCGGGCGCGCGCCCATGATCAATTACATCGTCCGCCGGGTGGTCTACGGCTTGTTCATCCTCATCGGGGTCAACCTTTTCACCTTCGTATTGTTTTTTGCACTGAACACGCCAGACGACATGGCGCGCATGAACATCGGTGGCAAGCGGGTCTCGCAGGACGCCATCGAGAAATGGAAAGTGCAGCGCGGTTACGACAAGCCACTGCTCTGGAATGCCGAGCAGGCCGGCACTGGCAAACTGGTCAACACCATCTTCTTCGAGCGTTCGGTCCAGTTGTTTGCCCTGGATTTCGGAGCTTCGGACAGCGGCCGGGATATCGGTCACGAGCTGCGCCAGCGCGTCGGGCCGTCGATTGCGCTGGCCCTGCCCACGTTCATTCTGGGCACCTTCGTCGTGGTTGCTTTTGCCCTGTTGATGGTGTTCTTCCGGAACACCTACCTGGATTTGTGGGGGTTCACGCTGGCGGTCTTCCTCATGTCGATATCGTCGCTGTTCTACATCCTGATGGGGCAGTTCCTTTTCAGCAAGGTACTCAGGCTGGTGCCGATTTCCGGCTTTTCGGGGGGCTGGGACTCGATTGTCTTTCTCGCGCTGCCGGTGCTGATCGGGCTGGTGTCGCGGTTGGGCGGCGAGGCGCTGCTTTTCAGGACCATGTTCCTGGAGGAGATTGGCAAGGACTATGTGCGCACCGCACGATCAAAAGGGCTGTCGGAAGCGCTTGTGCTGTTTCGCCACGTCTCGCGCAACGCCCTGCTGCCGATCCTCACCAGCACCGTGGCGGTGCTCCCGCTGCTGTTTCTGGGTGCGCTGATCATGGAATCGTTTTTCGGCATCCCCGGGCTGGGCAGCTACACCATCGATGCCATCAATGCCCAGGACTTCGCCATTGTGCGGTCCATGGTTTTCGTGGGTTCCGGTCTCTACATCATGGGATTGGTGTTGACGGACATTTCGTACACCATCGCCGACCCGCGCATCCGTCTGGACTGATGCCACCATGCCCAAGCTGGTTTTTCTTGCCACCGACATCGTGCTCTGCCTGCTGGTCCTTGCCATGGTGGCATACGCCTGGCATGTCCAGCGCACTCCGGCGTTGCGCCAGACCTGGCGCCAGGTGCTGCGGCATCCGCCCGGCATGTCGGCGGCGGTCGTACTGCTGGTGTTCGTGCTGATCTCGCTGCTCGATTCGCTGCATTACCGACCGTTGCTCGCGGCCGCCCCAGGTGGCGCCGCCAATGCCGCCAACGCCTATGCCACACGCACGTCGTCGGTGCTCGACGCCTTGCTCACCGTGCCGCGGGAGTCGGTCGAGAAGACCTATTCCGCGCCGCTTGCCACGCACCAGTTCTCCAAGGAAACGCTGCTGCTCAACGGCAACAAGGTGCGCGACTTCCCACGGCTCCAGTATGGTGGTGCGCATCTGGTGGATACGCAGCGCGAATGGGCACCGGACTTTGCCCTCCGTTCCGCGCTCGGGCTGGCTGGCGGCGCGCTGGCGGCAGTGGTGATCTGGCTGGCGGTGGCGGCGCTGCGTGCACGCGCGCTGAAGTGCGGTGTTGGCGCATCGTTGCAGGCGGTGGTCACGCACCGCACCGACGTTCCCTGGCGCCCGATACTGGTGACCGCGTCGGTGCTGGCCCTGGCAAGCGGCTGGATTGCCGCTGTCTGGCCCTACTACCATGTGTTTGGCACCGACCAGACCGGCAACGATGTCCTGTTCCAGGCTATCAAGTCGGTCCGCACCGCAGTCGTTATCGGGTCCCTGGCCACCCTGGCCACACTGCCTTTCGCGATCGTGCTGGGCATCCTGGCGGGTTACTTCAAGGGCCGGGTGGACGATGCCATCCAGTACATCTACACCGTGATGTCGTCCATCCCCTCGGTGCTGCTGATCGCCGCCTATGTGCTCATGGTCCAGGTCTTTATCGACAAGAACCCGCAGCTGTTCGAAACCGGGCTGGAGCGCGCCGACATCCGCTTGTTCCTGCTGTCGGGCATTCTCGGGGCCACGGGCTGGGCCACGCTGGCGCGGTTGCTGCGCGCGGAGACGCTCAAGCTCACGGAGCTCGACTATGTGCAGGCGGCACGCGCGTTCGGCGTCTCCGATGTGGGCATCATGCGCCGGCACATTCTGCCCAACGTCATGCACGTGGTGCTGATCGTCGCCGTGCTCGACTTCTCCGGCCTCGTATTGCTGGAAGCGGTGCTGTCGTATGTCGGTGTGGGCGTCGACCCGACCACCCACAGTTTCGGCTCCATGATCAACAGCGCGCGCACCGAACTCGCGCGCGACCCGGCCGTCTGGTGGAACCTCATGGCGGCGTTCGGCCTGATGCTCACGTTCGTGTTGGCCATGCAGCTATTTGCAGGTGCCGTACAGGAAGCGTTTGATCCGCGCGCGCGCGCAATGCGTCCGCAGCGCGCGTCGCCGCTGCAGCGCGGCGCCACCCAGGCCCTGCCCCGGTAGGCCCCGGCATGCTGGAAATCGAGAACCTCACCACCGACATCGATTCGGACAGCGGTTTGATTCGCGCCGTCGATGCATTGACGCTCACGATTGCGCGCGGCGAGACCTTTGCGCTGGTGGGTGAATCAGGCTGTGGCAAGTCGATGACGGCGCTGTCGATCCTGCGCCTGTTGCCCGACGCCGGCCGCATCAGCGCTGGGCGCGTGGTCATCGACGGACTGGATGTCACGCAACTTCCGGAAGCCCGCATGCGTGACGTCCGCGGACGCCGGATCAGCATCATTTTTCAGGAACCATCGACCAGCCTCAACCCGGTCATCACGGTCGGCCGCCAGATCGCCGAGGTGATTGAACGCCACACCGTGCTGCGTGGCGCTGCGGCGCGCGCGAAAGCCGTCGAATGGCTCCGGCGCGTGGGTATTCCCGAGCCCGGGCGACGCGTCGGCGATTACCCGTTCCAGATGTCGGGCGGGCAGAAGCAGCGCGTGATGATTGCGATTGCGCTCGCAGCCGACCCGGACATCGTGATTGCCGATGAACCGACCACCGCGCTCGACGTGACGATCCAGGCCCAGATCCTGGAGCTGCTGGCCGATCTCCAGGCGACGCGCAACATGGCGTTGGTGTTGATCACACACGACCTCGCCATCGTGTCGCGCATGGCGCACCGCGTGGCCCTGATGTATGCGGGCCAGGTCATCGAAGTGGCCGAGGCCGGCGAATTCTTCGCCCGGCCATTGCACCCGTATGCAGCCAACCTGTTCGATGCGCTGCCCGACACCAGCAAACGCGGTCACCGCCTTGCAAACATCCCCGGCACCGTGCCGATGCTCAACCAGGAATTTGCGGGCTGCCGCTTCGCCGATCGGTGTGGCAACGCCATGGACCGCTGCCGCGCTGCGCCGCCGGAACTCCTGCCGTACCGGCCAGGGCATGCCGTGCGCTGCGTGTTGTACGAAGGCGGTGTTCCGCAGGCAGGAGATGCGCTGGTCACGCGTGCCGGCAGCGACTCCGTGGAAACGACGGCCGAGCGCGCTGCCGGCCCGACCATTCTGGAGGTGCGCGACTACCGCGTCTGGTTCCCGATCCGCAAGGGTTTGCTGCAACGGACCACAGGCCATGTCAAAGCCGTGGACGGGGTGTCCTTCACGCTGGCGGCCGGGCGCACGCTGGCACTGGTGGGGGAGTCGGGCAGTGGCAAGACCACGGTCGGCAAGGCGATCCTGCAATTGCTGCGCAAGAGCGCCAGCATCAGCGGCACGGCGACGCTTGCGGGCAAGCCGATGGAGCAATTACACGGCGAGGCTTTGCGGCGGGCGCGACGTGCGGCACAGATCATCTTTCAGGACCCCTTTGCGTCGCTGAACCCACGCATGCGCGTGAACGAACTGCTGGAGGAAGGTGTCCATTCCCTGTGCCCGGAAGTCTCCGCAGTGCAACGGCGGGCACGCGTTGCGACCTTGCTTGACAAGGTCGGGTTGCCGCAGGACGCGCTGCTGCGCTATCCGCACGAATTCTCCGGCGGTCAACGGCAGCGCCTGGCGATTGCGCGGGCCCTGGCGGTCGAGCCGGAGCTGATCATTGCCGACGAACCCACGTCGGCGCTGGATGTGTCGGTTCAGGCGCAGATTCTGAATCTGCTGAGGGAACTTCAGCAGGAACTGGGCCTGGCGTTCCTGTTCATCACACACAACTTCGGCGTGGTCGAATACCTCGCGCATGACATCGCCGTGATGAGGAACGGCCGCCTGGTCGAAGCCGGACCCGCGGAGGACGTCCTGTGCCGGCCGCAGCACGACTACACCCGCGCGCTGCTGGCAGCCGTACCCCGCTTGCAGCGCGGCAAGGATTTGCCGCAGACCTGAGCGAATGCCGTTCGCGCAAGCCAGTTCTGTCTGTTGCGTATGGACAACGAGCTTGGCGATGTGGGTACCCGGAGAAACCCTAATGTCTCGCGCCCACAGGCTTGGGCACGTCGCCACAGCCTTCCAGAGGAGCAAGGCTTATTCAAATGAAATCAAGGGCTTAGGACAGCCGGGCGGGTCCATGCCACGGCCTGACGCGGCGTCGGTGCGGGACAGTCTGGCGCCGGCCGCACACAAAAGCTTGCTGCAACTGGCTCCGGGTGCGGACACAATGAAACTCGTAACTGGATATGTCCAGTGCCATCGTCGTGTGGTTTCCCGCTCGACCGCCCCTGTCGGACAACGGTCGTTCGGCGGCACTTGATCGACC
>JAYVRP010000884.1:0-3828 GCA_043776215.1 Rhodoferax sp.
AGCACGTCACGGCCAAACTCGTCGCTGCCCAGCCAGTGGGCCAGCGAAGGGGGCTTGTTGGTGGCGGAGAGGTTCTGGATGTCGTAGGGGTAGGGTGCCGCCCAGGGCGCAAAGAGGGCCGCCAGCGCCACCAGCAGCAGCACAGCCAGCGACAGGCCACCGCGCCAGGTGGTGACGACGCGCCACAGGGCCGACTTCCTTAGCCAGTGCATGCGCTAACCTTCGCGCGGCGCGCTGCGGTGGCTGCTTTGGGAGGCCGGGCGGAGCTCATCGCAGGTTCTCCCGCACACGCGGGTCCATCGCGGCCTGCACCACGTCGCCCAGCAGGGTGCCCAGCATCACCGCCATGGCCAGCATCAGCAGGCAGCCCTGCACCACCGGGTAGTCGCGCTGGGCGAGCGAGGTGATCAGCAGTGAACCCAGGCCGGGCCGCGCAAACACGAACTCGATGGTCACCGCGCCGCCCACGATCCAGCCGATACGCAGGCTCAGGATGGTGACCACCGGCAGCAAGGCGTGGCGCAACACATGCTGAAGCTGGATGCGCCGGTGTGACAGCCCCTTGGCGTGCAGCATCAGAACAAAGTCCTTGCGGCCCACGTCGAGCATGGCGGCGCGCGTCACGCGCGATACCAGGGCCACACCATGCAGGCCGATGGTCAGCACCGGCAGCACCAGCGCGGTCCAGGTGCGGGCGCCCGAGACCGGAAACCATTCGAGCTGCACGGCAAACAGCAGGATCATCAGCAGGCCGAGCCAGAAGCTCGGCAGCGTGGAGCCCAGCAGGATCAAGGCCATCACGCTGCGGTCGATCCAGCTGTCCTTGTAAAGCGCGGCCAGGGCCCCCGTGGCAATGCCCACCACGGTGGAGAACAGAAAGGCCAGGCCGCCGAGCCGCAGGCTGTGCGGAAGGTTCTCGGCAATCAGGTCGGCCACGGGTTGACGCAGGATGATGGCGTCGCCAAAATCGCCTGTGAACACATTGCGCAGCCACACCGCGTATTGAAGCAGCAGCGGCTGGTCGAGCCCGTAGCGGGCGATCAGCACCGCCTTTTGTTCCGGCGACGACCCGATCTGGACCATGTTGTCGATCGGGTCGCCCGGCACCAGGTGGATGACCATGAAAATGACCATCGACACCGCCAGGAAGACGGGAATCAGCAGCAGCAGGCGCCGAGTCAGGTAGTGCAGCAACCGGACGCTCCTCCTGCCGGATTCAAACGCAAACCCCGGGTACCGCGCGACGGGTGCCTACTTGACCTCGATGTCCATGATCGATTGCGTGGCCAACTTGATGCCGCGCACGGTGTCGGGTAGCTTCAGGCGCGTCTGGCTGTAGGCGAAGCTTTGTGTCGGCTGGTAGATCGGTGCGAACACGAACTGCGACATCACGTACTCGTGGTAGGCCTTGAAGTTGGTGACGCGTTCTTCCCAGGTGCGCGAACCCTTCATGGCTTTTGCGTTGAGCTCCTCGGCCTTGGGATCGTTCCACATCGAGATGTTGGGGTAACCCAGGCGCGTGCCGCTGAAGAACCAGTCCAGGATGTCGGCATTGGTGTAGTCGTAGGCGCGCACGGCCAGCTGGTGGTCGGTCTTCTTGCGGTACATCGCGTTGATCGAGGCCGGGTCCTGCACGGTGATCTCGGCGTTCACGCCCACGGCCTTGAGCTGGGCCTGCACCACTTCAGTGACGCGCTTGAACTGCGTGCCGTTCTGCGTCCACAGCTTGACGGTCAGTGGTGCGCCGGCCTTGGTGCGGATGCCGCCTGCGCCCATGGTCCAGCCCGCTTCGTCGAGCAGCTTCTTCGCGCGCTCGGCGTTGTAGGCGATGTTGAACCTGGGGTTGATCTTCGATTCCTGCAGCGAGCTGACCAGGAAGTTATTCGCCTCCGCGCCCAGGCCGCCGAAGATGCTGGTCAGGATTTCCTTCTGGTTCACGGCGAACGCGATGGCTTCGCGCACCTTCATGTCGGTCAGCGGCGCGACCGACGTGTTCATCGGCATGTAGAACACCTCCGTGCCGGGCATCACCACCACCTTGAGCGACTTCTCGGCCTCGATGCGGGGCAGGAAGTCGGTCGGCACACCCAGCAGCATGTCCACGCCGCCCGTCTTGAGCTCCAGGAAAGCGGTGGAGTCTTCGGCGATTTCACGCAGGGTCAGATTCTTGATCTTGGCCGGGCCCTGGTTCCTGGACAGGTCGCTGGCCCAGCGGTAGTCTTCGTTGCGCACCAGCTTGGTCTGCTGGCCCACAGTGAAGCTGGCCAGCTTAAAGGGGCCGCTGCCCACGGCGGCGGTCACGCCGAACTTGTCGCCCAGAGCGTCATACGACTTGGGTGAAGGGATGCCCATGAAGCTGGTCGCCATGTTGAGCAACATGCTCGGGTCGGGGTTCTTCATCATGAATTTGACGGTGTAGTCGTCCACGATCACCACCTTGTCGATGGCTTCTGTCATGAAGGCGTTTTCGGTGCCCTTGAACTTCGGAATCCACCATTCGATGGTCTTCGCGTTGAACGGTTCGCCGTCGTGGAACTTGACGCCCCGGCGCAACTTGAAAGTCCAGGTCAAGCCGTCGGCCGACGACTCCCAGGACTGGGCCAACTGGCCGTGAAACGACTGGTCGGCGTCCTGCATCACCATGCGGTCGAAGATCAGGTTGTTGGCGATGTTGAGCTTGGTGCCCTTGATCGGGTTGTACGTGGGCGCGCCGTTTTCGCGCGTATTGAAGACGAATGTCGCGTCCTGCGCCCAGGCGGGCGAGAGCGCGACTGCGCCGCAGACAGTGGCTACAGCCAGCGCCAGGATGTGTACAGGGGTAGGGAAGGACTTCATCGTTTCTCCTGGAATAGGTCGCGCCTTCGCGCTGGGGGTTGTCATGCTTGTCGACTTCTGCCGCGAGAATAGCGGCATTCACACGCGCTTCCCATGTCCGTATCCCCAAAGGGGTAGCCCGCCCGCATGGTGCTGGCCGGCTGGCGCGGCGTCTATCCCCTTGGGAGTAGCGGCACCCGCGAAGAGCGCTTTTGCTGACAGCGCGGCCGGAGTTTTGTCATATTCTCGCGTCAACCCGGGTGTTTACCCTGCGCGCTGCCGTGCGTTGGCCAAACGCTCCCTCCAGAGCCCCACCACCATGCACCACCTTCGCAAGCCCTATCTCCTGTTTTTGGGCGACGTTCAGCTCAAGTCGGACGCCAAGACCGCGTATGGCCTGCGTGACTGGTGCACGGCGGACGTGATGGGCGAGTGGACCTTGCCCAGCGCCGCCGTCTCGCTCGACCTGCCGCGCCACAGCCCGGCGCAGGCGGCCGCGCAGGGCGCCGGTTCGATGGTGATCGGCGTAGCCGCGGTGGGGGGCGTTTTGCCGCCCCACTGGTTGCCCGAGCTGGAGGCGGCGCTGGCGGCGGGCATGGATGTGGTGAGCGGGCTTCATTCCCGCCTCGGGTCGTTCCCGAGCCTGGTCCAGGCGGCGCAACGTGGCGGCGCCCGGCTGCACGATGTGCGCCATTCGGACCAGGTGTTTGCGGCCGGAACGGGCCGCAAGCGCAGCGGCCAGCGTGTGCTGACCGTCGGCACCGACTGTGCCCTGGGCAAAAAGTACACCGCGCTGGCGTTGACCCGGGCCCTGCAGGCGCGTGGTGCTGCGGCCACTTTTCGCGCTACCGGACAAACCGGCATCATGATTGCGGGCACCGGCGTGGCGGTGGATGCCGTCATCGCCGACTTCATCGCCGGCGCCGCGGAAGCGCTGTCGCCCGACAACGACCCCGCACACTGGGACGTGATCGAAGGGCAGGGGGCGCTGTTCCATCCGGCCTATGCCGGAGT
>JAYVRP010000885.1:0-3823 GCA_043776215.1 Rhodoferax sp.
AACGATTGGGGGGCGCGCCTTCCTGCCCACAGGCCACGGCCAGCCGCAGCAGGGCGAGCGGATTGAAGGGATGGTTTGCCGGCATCTGCAGTTCCACGCCCTGCTGGTGCGCCAGCCAGAGCACTTGCCGGTAGGTCCAGTCCCGCTTTGGCGCAATCTCGGCGGGGCCGAGTTGGCCATGATGGCCCAACACCGCGCCGAACAGCACCGGCTGGTAAATCACGCTGTAACTCAGCCCCAGCAGCGATTCTGGCAATTTCTGGAACGCCAGCCAGGCATAAGGCGAAATGACATCGAAATGGAAGGTGATGTGTTTCATGGGTCGCCCGATCGTGTGGGTGGGGATGCTGCGGCGGATGGCTGGTCCAGCCCGGCGCGTTGCACGACGCGTTGCCAGACTCCACGGCGTTGGACATCGCCCTGCCGGCTCCACGCGATGATTTCGTCGATGGTGCGAAAACAGCCCTGGCACAGCGCAGACTCCGGGTCCATCCGGCAGACCGAGATGCAAGGCGACGGGACCGGATGCGCAGGCGACCTTGCCAGCACGGCCAGCGCGCCAAGTGTGTCGATGGGGGTCACGGCGGGTTTTGCATTTCAACCACATCGGCCACCGGCGCACCCGTGAGGGCCTCCAGCATCGCGGGGGTCAACCGGAACACGGCGTGCGGGTGACCGGCGGCGGCCCAGACCTCCGCAAAACGGAACAACTCGCGGTCGATCAGGGTGACGCAGACCTGTGCGTGCGCAACCGGCGCTACGCCACCGATGCTGAAACCGGTCGCAGCCTTGACAAACCCGGCATCGGCGCGGCCCAGCCTGCCGCCATCAGGGCAAATCAGGGCCTGTACCTTGCGCTCGTCCACGCGCCGGTCGCCCGAGGTGACAACCAGCACGGCCGCGTCGTCACTCTTGCGCCGGAAGACGATGCTCTTGGCGATTTGCCCCAAGGCGACGCCCAGCGCGTTCGCGGCCTGCTGCGCGGTACGGGCTGCCTCGTCGAGCAAGCGCGGAAGATGCGGATGGTCCCGCGCCTTCAGCCACTGCGACACGCGCTGCGCACCCTCGGGCAGGCGCGCGGCGTCAAGCACGTTTGGCGAGCAAGGCCGTGGCCACACGCGACCCGGATTTGCGTTGCAGGAAATCACTGATGAACACACCGGCATCGATCAGCTTGTCCAGGTCGATTCCGGTCTCGATGCCCATGCCATGCAGCATGTAGACCAGGTCTTCCGTCGCGACGTTGCCGGTGGCGCCCTTGGCATACGGGCATCCACCGAGGCCCGACACCGAGGCATCGAACTGCCACACACCCATTTCCAGGCAGGCCAGGGTGGCGGCCAGGGCCTGGCCATAGGTGTCGTGGAAATGGCCCGACACGTCGTTGATGGCGAAATGCCGCAGGGTGGCTGCCATGGCCTGCTGTATCCGGACTGGTGTACCCACGCCGATGGTGTCGGCCACGCCCACGTGGTGCACGCCGAGGTCCTTGAACTGGTGCGCCAGATCGGCCACGCGCTGGGGTGCGATATCACCCTCGTAAGGGCACCCCACCACACAGGACATCGAACCGCGGACGTAAATACCCTTGTCGCGGGCGGCCTGCACGACGGGGCGGATACGCTCGATGCTCTGGGCAATCGTGCAATTGGTGTTGCGCTGGCTGAAGGCTTCACTGGCTGCGGCGAACACCACCACCTCGTCGGGCCAGAACGCGCGCTCCACGGCCACGGCGGCTTCGAAACCCTGCATGTTGGGTGTGAGCACCGAATAACGCACGCCGGGCTGGCGCCGGATGCCAGCCATGACCTGTGTGTTGTCGGCCATCTGCGGCACCCACTTGGGGCTGACGAAGCTGGTGACCTCGATGTTCTTCAGCCCGGCATCCTGCAGACGATGCACGAGATTGATCTTGACTTCGAACGGTACGGTCTGCTTTTCGTTCTGCAAACCATCACGTGGCCCGACATCGACCAGTTTGACGCGTGTGGGAAGTGCCATAGACAACCTTGAATGGAAGAAAAGCTCAGTAACCGCGCAGGAGATCGACGATACCCGCAACCGGCTCGCCGCGCTCGAGCGCCAGTATCTTGCCCGCGATCTGGGACAGGCTTTCGCTCTCCAGTGTCTGGGCCGACACGTGGGGCGTGACGTGGACCAGGGGATGGGTCCAGAACGCATGGCCCGGTGCCAGAGGCTCGGTCTGGAAGACGTCCAGCGTGGCGCCGGCCAGGTGACCACGGTCGAGCAAAACCAGCAGGTCGTCTTCCACCAGCAACGCGCCGCGCGCCACATTGATCAAAATCGCGCCGCGCGGCAGCCTGGACAGGGTCGCAAGGTTCAGCATGTTGCGCGTGTCGGGGGTAAGTGGCAGCAGGCACACCAGCATGCGGGTGGCGGCCAGGAAATCATCCAGCTCCTGGGGCCCGACGAAGCCCCGTACGCCTTGCACGGGCCGCGCTGTACGGCTCCATCCATGAACCGGGAACTCGAATTGCCGCACCGCCTGCGCCACTCGCTGGCCCAGCACGCCCATGCCCATGATGCCCACGGCAAAATCCGAGCGCCGGCGCGCTGCGCGTTGTTCCCACCGGCCCTGGCGCGCCTGTTGCTCATAGGCCTCGAATGCCCGGTAGTGGCGAATCAGGGCGTGGCAGACGTATTCAGCCATTTGCACCGCCATGCCGGCATCGTCGAGCCGCACCACCCGCAGCGCCGGCGGCAGACGCAGTTGCAGCAACTTGTCCACACCGGCACCGATGTTGAAGATCGCACGCAGTTGCGTCTGCTCGTCGATGAACTGTTGCGGTGGCGCCCACACCACCCCGTAGTCCGCCAGCGGATCTCCCGGCTCCCATGCCGTCACCCGGGCTCCCGGCAGGCATTCACGCAACCCCGCCAGCCAGGGCGCCGGATCGGCCCCGGGGTAACACAGGCTGACGCGCATTCAGACCACCAGCTTCAACAGTTCGGCGCCCTCGGTGACCTGGTCTCCGGGCGCGAACAGCAGTTCCGCCACGGTGCCATCCGCCGGCGCCGCAATGGTGTGCTCCATCTTCATGGCCTCCATCACGGCCAGCGCCTGTCCTTTGTGTACCTTGTCGCCGGCTTTGACCGCAAACGACAGCACCTTGCCCGGCATGGGTGCGGTCAGTCGCCCGCTTTCGGCGTGGTGGTCGCCGGCATGCGCCAGCAGGTCGATGGCCAGGATGCGGGTCGCGCCCTGGGGCGTGAATACATGCGCGGTCTCGCCCTGGCGATGCACCTGCACGGTGAGCCTTTGCCGGTTGAACTGCAGGTCGATGCCATTACCTGCGGCCGCAAACATCAGCTTCCCGGCGATGTCGCCGACGGCCAGATGCAACGTGCCATCGTGCAGGTAGGTCAGCTGCGCCTCGGCAGTGACGCCGCCAAACTCGAATCCGAATCGGCGTACCGCCACGCCAAAAGCACGCCAGCCATCACGCTGGCTGAACGGGTCGCCAGCCACCAGCGCGCGCTCATCGAGCAGGGTCTGCGCCACGGATGCCGCCGCCGCCAGCACGAGCCCGACCGGCTCCTGCTGGAACAGCACCTCCCGTTCGCGCGGAATCAGCGCCGTATCCAGATTGGCGTGGGCAAAGGACGGGCTGCGCACCACATAGCGCAGAAACTGCACATTGGTGTTCAAACCCACGATGCGGATCTGGGCCAAGGCGTCGTCCAGACGCGCCAGCGCCTGTGCGCGGTCATCACCATGCACGATGAGTTTGGCCACCATGGAGTCGTAAAAGGGCGAGATGGCATCCCCTTCGCGCACGCCGTCGTCAATGCGGACCTTGCC
>JAYVRP010000886.1:0-13492 GCA_043776215.1 Rhodoferax sp.
GGTCCAGGGCGGCCAGCGCGCGCTGCGCAGCGGATACGGCAATGCGCCGACGCCAGGCGCGCCAGACCAGGGCCCGGGCCAGCACCAGAGCCGCGAACACGGCCACCAGCGGCGTCAGGGTGGGCGCCTGCCATGTGGTGGCGATCCAGAACAGGCCGCCGCCCTCGGCCAGACCGCTGGTGACGATGAGCGGCGTGGTGAATCTGCTGCGCCAGGCAGGAATGCCGCGGGACGCCTGCAGGATGCGGCCCTGGCAGTAGACGAACCCCAGCCCGGCCAACGCGGCCAGCGGGACCAGGGCGTGCACACCCAGTGCCCCGGCCAGTCCGAGCGCCATCAGCACTGCGGCGAGCATGGCTTCGCGCGACATCCAGGAGGTACGCGGATTGAAGAACACGTGCAGAGCACGCCAGGGCCGGCCAATTTCCAGCCAGACACACACCAGGCCGGTGCCAACGAGTGCCAGCCCGGCCACAATTACCAGCGCCAGCGTGTTGCCGCGCACACCTGACATGGCGGCGAATGCGACCAGGCCACTGCCAGCACCACCACAGATGAAGTTGCCGGCGGCGCGCCAGTCCCAATGGGCCTGCTGCCAGGGATGGGGTCCGTAGCTCATGTCGGTTCCCCCTCGGCCTTGTCCCACAGGTAGTGGAAGTTCGGCCCGGTGCCCACTTCCGCGTGCATGACGAAGCTCTGGTTTTGGGCCAGCAACTGCGAGACGTTGCTGGACGGGTCGTCGACGTCGCCAAAGGCGAGCGCCTGCGCGATGCACGCATTGACGCAGGCCGGCGTGGCGGCCGGATCGACGCCCGGAACCAGGCCCTGTGCCAGTCCGGCGTCGATGCGGTCGACGCAAAACGTGCATTTGGTGGCCACCGCCAGGCGGGCTTCGTCGTGGCGTTGTGCTTCATGCGCGCTGGCCTCGCCATACGCAAAGGTGGCGCGCTGGGTCTTGTAACGCGCCTGGTAGGGGCAGGCGACGGCGCAGTAAGCGCACCCGATGCACAGGTCGTAGTCGATCGTGACAATGCCGTCAGGCCGTTTGCGTGTGGCCGTGGTGGGGCAGACATCCATGCAGGGCGGTTCATCGCAATGCTGGCAACCGGTGGGGACGAACACGCGTTGCACCTGCGGGTACTGGCCGAATTCCATGTCCAGCACGCGGCGCCACTGCACGTCAGGGGGCGTGGCATTGGCGTGTTTGCACGCGGCGGTGCAGGTCTGGCAACCGACGCAGCGCCGCAGGTCGGCCAGCATGGTCCATTTGGTCATGGCGCTCTCCCGATCTTCACGCGCACGATGTCGGCACTGGAGCCAGTGGCGTCGGTCAGGTCCATCGACATCGTGGCGAGCTTGTTCAGGCTGGGCACGCCAAAGTCCCGGGCCAGGGGTGTTGCCCAGTGGTCGAACTGGCCGATCAGCAGCAAGGTGTCGGGCCGGATGCCCTGGCGCAACACGGCTTTTCCACGTACGCTGCGCTTGGGTGTGGCGATCTCGATCTCGTCACCATCGGCAATGCCCAGTTGGGCGGCGGCCGCGGTGTTCATGATCACGCCCCGGTGGCCGGCGATGTTCCCGGCCACCTCGTGGATCATCTGCACCCCGGCGTTGCCGCCCCAGGCGTATTGCATGCTGCGCGCGGTGAGCAGCCAGAACGGGTAGTCGCTGCCCTTGCCGCCGGCCTGTACTACCGCGTCCTCCCACAGCCCGGGGAAGTCCTTCCACACCGGAAGCGCCTGGTACTCGGCCATCTGCTTGTCCCACCAGTGCATGTCGTGTTCGTGCAGACGCCGGCCGAGTTCGGCCCCCACGCGTTGGAGCCGCTCCTGGTAGGGCATCTCGAAGCGCAGGCCGCGCTCCACCATCGTGGGATACAGGTACCAGTCCAGGCGCGCGAAGGGCTTGGTGGCCAGGCCGTGTTCCTTCCACCAGTCCAGGCCATGCGCGTGGGCGCCCTCGCTCAGCTCGGCGCTGGCGGCACGGCATACCGCATCCCAGATCGCCTCGCGCCCGTGCGCTTCGCCGGTGGGCAACGAGAAGTCGCCATGCACACTCTTGAGCGGTACCCCGCCGGCGCCCCGGTTGATGGCGGCGTTGTACTGGTCCAGGATGCCGGTGCGCCGGGCCAGCTCGGTGGCGATGTCGGTGAAGTCGCGTGTTTCGCCGCGCATCGCCACCACCGGCTGGCGCAAGGCGAAACCCTGCTGTTCCCAGAACTGCTCGACGTATTTGGTGCCGCCGATGCGGATCAGTTGCAGTCCTTCGAGGTCGGTTGCATCGGGCAGCAGGATGTCGGCGAAATGGTTGGTTTCATCGCGGGTATAGGCCATGGCAACCACGAACGGGAAGCGGGCCATTTTGTCGCCCAGCGCCACAGTGTCCCAGAACGAGATCGCGGGGTTGGTGCGGTAGACGAACCAGACGTCGGGAAAGGTCACCTTGGGCAGTCCCTTGGGTGTCTCGTCCAGGAACATCCACGAGAAGTGCGTCGGCCCCAAGGCCTGGCTCCAGGCGCCGTTGCCCACCAGAGGCACCATGGTCTTGTAGGCGTTGCGGATATTGGGCCGCGCCGACCAGGTTGCCTTGTCGGTCGGGTTCATCGGGTAGTTCATGAAACCGTCCGGCCCACGCTGCGCACTTTGCAGCCGCTCACCCATGGGCCGCACCAGGCGCACCGTGGTGCCGAGGGTGCCACCGGGTACTTCGAGCGCTCCCACCAGCGTCGCCAGCAGTGTGCGCGCCCAGCAGCATTCGTAGCCGCCCCAGCCGTTGTTGACCGTCTTGCCCAGCGTCACCGCGACCGGACGGTAGGGCAGTGTCACTCCTTCGATGTCGATGGTCTGGCCAACGCAGGCATGGTCC
This sequence comes from Rhodoferax sp., assembly GCA_043776215.1. Classification (GTDB taxonomy): domain Bacteria; phylum Pseudomonadota; class Gammaproteobacteria; order Burkholderiales; family Burkholderiaceae_C; genus CAISIP01. The sequence goes on from JAYVRP010000886.1 coordinate 2,866, forward strand.
ACGTAGTCGAACGCGATCTTGCGCATGGTGGCTGCCGGCACGTCGCAGATACCTTGTGCCCACTCGGGCGAGTAGGGAAGCAGGTGCGCGACAAGCTTGTCGAAGCCGGTTTCGGCGGCCAGCATACCGTCCGCCAGAACTTCATCGTCGGCACCGATCTCGACCGCGTCGACCAGTACCCGGGCCTCCAGCGCTTCATCAATTTCCGGCCTGTCGTGCGGGCAGGCAGCGCCAGAGCGGGTGTCCCAGACCAGCGGCTTGCGCGTGGCGCGCTCACGCAGGTAGTACCCGTGGGCGCCGACCAGGTAGGGCGAAGCGGTGCGCCTTGCGAGGTGGGGCAGGTCCAAGCGTTCGCGCGGCATCTCGTGCAGCATCACATGCAGCAGCGCGAAGAGGAATGCCGGGTCGGTCTTGGGTTTGATCGGAACCCATTGCGCCGAGCAGGCTCCGGTGACCGACAGGTGGGGTTCGACCTGGACCCGCTTCATGCCGCGAATACGCGCGTTGGCGTGGCGCCAGACGCCGACCACACCGCCCGACGCCTCGATGTTGGAGCCGCAGGAAATCAGGTAGCGCGTGGTGGGTGTGTCGGCGGCAACGATGAAGGCACGGTGCCAGAACTCGCCGTACAAGTGCTCGGAGTGGTCACACTTGACGCCCTGGCCTGATCCGAAACCCATGTCCACCGGCCCCCAGGCGGACAGAAAGGCCGGAAACGTGCCCATGTAGAACTGCGGTGTGCCACCGCCGCCGAAACTGGCTGCCAGGCGTGGGTAGCCGGACGCATCGGTCAAGCCCTGCGCGCGCAGGCGCATCAGGCGTTCGGTGATGCGCTCGAAGGCTTCGTCCCAGGAGATAGGGACGAAGCCAGGATCTTCGTGGCGCCCCTTTTTCGGGTTGGTCCGCTTCATGGGCGTCAGCACCCGGTTCGGGTTGTAGGTCTTTTGCACCAGGCCGTAGGCCTTGACGCAGACCTTGCCGCCACCGGGGTGGACGGCAGCGGCGCAGAAGTTGGGCTCGACCTCGGTCGCCACGCCGTCCTCGACCTTGACCGTCAGCAGGTCCGGGCCGGCGACGCACTGGTAGCAGTAAGTCGGTACCCGTTGGACGGAGTTCACGCCAATCCCGCCTTGCGGGCCTTGAGCGCCAGGCGCTGCGCGGTCTTGGCGACATCCACAACGAAGCGGGTGTGCTGGCCGCGCACGATGGGTTCGACCGTGTCATGACCCTCGACCTCAAAAACCACCGCCCGCCCTTGAACTGCGGACACGCGCAAGGTGAGCGTGACTTGCATGCCCATCAGCGTGGCGCCAATGTGGTCGATAGCCACCCGGGTGCCCACCGAATCCTCGCCAGGGTCCAGGTGCGCCCGCAGCAACTCGCGGCAGGCGACTTCGATGTCCCGCACCAGCATCGGCGTGGCGTACACGCGGGCTGCCTCGCCCATGAAATCGATGGTTTGTTCGTGGCTGACCACCAACTTGACAGTGCTCTCCAGGCCGGCTTGCAACGTGGGTTTCATCGGAGTTCTCCAACCTCAGACACCAAGATAGGCCTGCTGCACCTGAGGGTTGTGCAGCAGCGCCAGGGCAGCTCCGTCCAGCACGATGCGGCCGGTTTCCATCACGTAACCACGCTCGGCGATGGCGAGCGCGGCGCGCGCGTTCTGGTCTACCAGCAAGATCGTGGTGCCCAAGGATTTCAGCGCCGCGATACGCTCAAAAATGTCAGCCACCAGCCGGGGCGCCAGGCCCATGCTCGGCTCATCCAGCAACAACAGGCGCGGGTTGGACATCAGCGCGCGACCGATGGCCAGCATTTGTTGCTGGCCTCCGGACAGGTTGCCGGCGGGCTCACGCCGCTTTTGCGCCAACGCGGGGAACATGTCCAGAATGCCGGGCAGTGCGTCGCGTGTGCCGCGCGCAAACGCACCCAGACGCAGGTTGTCCTCGACACTCAGGGGGGCGAACACCTGGCGGCCTTCGGGTACCTGCACGATGCCCAGGCGCAGACGCTGGCGCGCGTTCAGGCGCGCCAGGTCCTGGCCCTCGAAGCGGATCGTGCCGCCGCAAGCCGGCTGCACGCCCGAGATGGCGCGCAGCAGTGTTGTCTTGCCTGCCCCGTTGGCGCCCACCAGCGCCACCAGTTCACCGGCCGCCACGCGCAAGCTGACGCCGGCCAGAGCGGGAATGCGGCCATAACGGCTTTCCAGCTGGGCCACTTCAAGCATGGCCACCCTCCAGCACTGCAGCCGCGTCTGGCTCGGCCGCGCCCAGATAGGCCTCGATCACCAACGGATCGCGCGCCACCTGGTCCGGCGTGCCTTCGGCCAGCTTGCGTCCGTGGTCGAGCACGAACACATGGTCCGACACTTCCATCACCAGCCGCATGTTGTGCTCGACCAGGATGACCGTGGTGCCGTCGCCCGCCAGGCGCTGGATCAGTACATCAATGTCGCGTGCTTCGGTGGCGTTCAGGCCGGCGGCAGGTTCATCGAGCAGCAGCAGCTTCGGCCTGGCGCCCAGCGCGCGGGCGATCTCCAGGCGCTTGAGCGAGCCGTAGGGCATGCCGTCGGCGGGGGCGTTTTCGTAGGCCGCCAGCCCGACCAGGTCGAGCAGGCGGCGCGCCTCGTCGCGACAGGTGGCTTCCGCGCGCCGCAGCGCGGGCGTGTGCAGCAGCGCCGCCAGCAGCGAGCAGCGCTCGCGCAGGTGGCGCCCGGTCATCACGTTTTCCAGTGCTGTCATGTTGAAGAAGATCTGCAGGTTCTGGAATGTGCGGCCAATGCCGGCGAACGCGAAGCGGTGGGTGGGCTGCCCGGCAAGCTCGATGTCGTCGAGGCGGATGCTGCCCCCCGCGTCAGGGCGGTAGACACCGCTGAGCAGGTTGATCAAGCTGGTCTTGCCGGCGCCGTTGGGGCCGATGATCGAGTGCACCGCACCGCGCCGTATCTGCAGGTCCAGGTCCCTGATCGCATGCACGCCGCCGAAAGACTTGGACAGCTTGGTGACCGTGAGCAGTGTCATGGCGCGGCCCTGTGCGTGGCCCGTCGACGCCCCACCCACCAGGCCTGCAGCGTTGGCACAATGCCCTGCGGAAAGAGCACCATGGTGGCAATCAGCACGGCGCCGAAGACCATCATCTCGTAATCCTTGAGGACCGTCAGGAGTTGCGGCAGCATGGTCAGGGCGGCGGCACCGATGACGGCACCAAAGATCGAGGCCATTCCGCCAAAAACCACCATGATGACCAGCTCGACCGAATGTGTGAAAGAGGCCTTGGCAGGTGTGATGAACCCGGCGTAGTGCGCCATCAGCGCGCCTGCCAGGGCAGCGAGCAGTGCCGACAACACGAACACCTGGAGCTTGTACCGTGCGCTCGAAATGCCCAGAGTTTCGGCGGCGACCTCCGAGCCGTGTAGCGCACGCAGCGCCCGCCCGTTGGGGGATTCGATCAAGTTGCGTGCCAGCCACACGGTGAGCAGCAAAACCGCGCCTGCGAGCCAGTACCAGGTGCGCTCGCCCTGAACGGCCCAGCCAAACAGCACCAGTGCGGGCACTGCCATGCCGTCGGGTCCGCCAGTCACACGGTCCTCGGTGGACAGCACGATCGACACGATCACGCCCAGGCCCAGCGTGGCCATCGCCAAGGTATGGCCCTTGAGCCGCAGCGTCGGGCGCCCGATGGCGAAGGCCAGCAGGGCCACGGCGGCGCAGGCGGTCGGGAGGGAGATCCATACCGGCCAGCCATACCGCGTGGCCAGGATCGCGCTGCCATACGCACCCAACGCAAAAAACCCTGCGTGGCCGAGGCTGATCTGCCCGGCGTACCCTATCAGCAGGTTCAGGCCGACGCAGACGGTGGCATTGAGCGCGACCAGGATCGCAACTTCGTAAAAGTAGTTGTTGGCCAGCACCAACGGCAGCAACAGGATCACTGCCGCCAGCACCAACAGTCCGCGGCGACCCGGGCGGGACTCAAACACGTTCGCCGCCGCGCGCACCGAGCAGCCCTCCGGGCAGCAGGAACAACACCGCGAGGATCACCACGAAGGCAATGGCATCCTTGTAGGCCGAGGACAAGAAGCCCGCGCCAAGACCCTCCAGCAGCCCCAACACAAGTCCACCCAGCACGGCCCCGCCAAAGCTGCCCAGGCCACCCAGCATGGCGGCGGAAAATCCTTTCAAGCCGAGCATGATGCCGGCGTCGTACGAGGTAAACGCAATCGGCGCGATCAAGACGCCACCGAGCGCGCCGAGCACGGCCGCCAGACCGAAGCTGGCCAGCAAGACGGCGCGTGTGTTGATGCCCACCAGTTGCGCGGCCAGCCGGTTGTAGGAGGTGGCCAGCATGGCCTTTCCAAGCAGGGTTTGCCCATAGAAAGCGCTTAACGCCACGACTGCCAGGGTCGCACCGCCCATGACCCACAGGCTTTGCGGCAACAGGGTGGCGCCCAGAAGCGTCAGCGGCTGTTCGCTGGAAAATGCGGGAAGCCGGTGCACTGCCTTGTCCCACACCAGCTGCGCGAGCCCGCGCAAGAACAGCGAAACCCCGATGGTGATGATGATCAGCGTGACGGTGCCGGCGTCCCGCGCCGGTTCGATCGCCAGCTTTTCGACCAGCAGTGCCACCAGCATGGCGACCACTACGGCCAGCGAGACGGCCGCCCCCAGGGGCAGCCCGGCCGCCAGCAGGGTGACCGCGCTCATGCCGCCAATCATGACGAATTCGCCCTGCGCGAAATTGATCGCGCCGCTGGCGTTATAGACAATGGAAAAGCCCAGCGCGACGAGTGCGTAGATGGCGCCGGCAGTGAGCCCGCTGGCGAGAAACTGGAGCCATGCACCGGACATTGCCATGGATCCTGTGCGTTGCGGCCGGGGCTGCAGGCGCTATTTGACGAGCGACCAGGTGCCGTCCTTGACCTCCAGCATCCGAAAGGCGCTGAGGTCCAGGCCCATGTGGTCGGTGGCCGACATGTTGACGATGCCGCCGGTGCCGACATAACCCTTGGTGGCTTCGAGTGCATCGCGAACTTTGGCCTTGTCGGTCGAACCTGCGGCCTTGATCGCCTGCACCGCCAGCATCAGCCCGTCATAGGCATGACCGCCGAATGCCGACACATCTTCCTTGAACTTGTCTCCATAGGCTTTGTTGTACCCGGTGACGATGGGCTTCTGGGGGTCACCCGTGGCCAGTAACTTGGACACCAGCAACGCAGCGGCTGGCAGGCGCACACCTTCGGCAGCCGGGCCGGAGAGCTTGATGAATTCCTTGGACGCGACACCGTGGGACTGGTACAGCGCAAGTGTCAAGCCCACCTGGCGGTAGTTGCGCGTGACGATGGCCGGGCCCTGGCCGAAGCCCGCATTCAGCACCGCCTGCGCGTTGCCGCCCTTGATCTTGGCGAGTTGGGCGGTCATGTCGGTATCGGTGGCGCCGTAAATCTCGTCGGCGACGATGTCGACGCCGTACTTCGACGCCACCTTCACGCACTCCGCGCGCATCGATTTGTCAAAACCGCCCCCGCCCGAGATCAATGCGACGCGTGTCAACTTGCGCGTTTGCAGATCGGCAAAGATCTTTTCGCAGGCCATGCGGTCGGTGTGGGGTGTCTTGAAGATCCATTTCCTGACCGGCTCCACGATTCCGACTGCGCCAGCGAGAGAGATGAACGGAGTTGCGGCGGCTTCCGCCAACGGAACCGCCGCCATGGTGGTGCCTGTGGTCGAGCCACCCACCAGGACGTCGACCTTGTCCTGTTCCAGCAGCCGCTTGGTGAACGTGCGTGCCTTCTCGGCATCACCGCCGTCGTCATAGGCCACCAGCTGAAGCTTGCGCCCGAGCACACCGCCAGCGGCGTTGAGCCGATCCACGTAGAGCTCGAGTGTCTTGAGCTCGGGATCACCCAGGAACGCCGCCGGCCCGGTCACCGACAGAAAAGCGCCGACGCGGATCGGCTCTTGCGCCAGTGCGGGTGCGCCCAGCAAAGCACCGGCCATGGCCAGCGCGGCGCATGCAAGACGTGTCGTCCTTGCGCAACATGGGGTGATCAGTCTCATTGCGTGTCTCCTGGTGAGGGGTGGAAATTGGCCGGCAATGCGTTGCGTCTTGCTGGCGCAGCTAGAATTTCTGGAACCTGTGCCATTCTGGTACCGGAATACTGTTATTGAATTGATCTAGTTCATGCTTTCGACCAAAATCCCTTCCGCCGACCTGGCGGCGAGCGGGCAGCGCCGGCGCCGCCCGGCTGCGCCAGACGCCCTCCACACGTCGGTTGTGCGCGCGGTGCGCCGTGCCGACCTCGAGCAGGTGATCGCCATCGACGCCACTGTCACCGGGCTGGAGAAACGTGCCTATTGGTTGCGCGTGTACCGGCGTTATGGCGTGTCGGGCGCCAGTGAGCATCGGCATTTTCTGGTTGCGCTTGAAGACGCGCGCGTGGTGGGCTTCCTGATCGGCGAGGTACGCGACTGGGAGTTCGGTTCGCCGCCGTGTGGCTGGGTATTTGCCATTGATGTGCACCCCGACGCGCGTCAAGGTGGCATTGGCACGCGGCTGCTGGCATCGCTGAGCACGCTCTTGCGCCGCGCCGGCGTGCGCAAGTTGCGCACGCTGCTGTCACGCGATAACACCTTGATCCTGTCCTTTTTCCGCAGCCAGGGCATGATGGCCGGGCCCTTGATCCCGCTGGAGATGGACCTGGACGGGCCGACCGCCGCAGCGACGCTGGAGCGCGGGAAATGAAGTTGCAGATCAACACCTTGCTGGCCTTGTACAGCGTGATCGAATTCGCGGCTGACCCGCAGCGCCACATTCCGGCGGCGGTGATCGCCGAAAAGTACGCGGTCTCGCCGCACCATCTGGCCAAGGTGCTGGCTGTGTTGGCCCACGCTGGCATCGTCGAGTCCGTGCGGGGGGTCGGTGGAGGGTACCGCTTCGCTGCCAACGTGCGCCGGCTCACCTTGATGGATGTGATTCAGCTGTTCGAGGATTTCGCTCCCGGCGCCACCCAGCGGCGTGGTGCGGGAGTGGCTACACCGGTGGATCAGGCACTGGATGCCGTGTTGTCCGAGATTGACCAGACCGCGCGGGCCACGTTCAGTTCGATCACGCTGGCGACGATGCTGCAGCTGGTGGCGCGCCAGCCCGTGTGACAGCCACGCAGCACAAGACCGCGCGCCGGCTTATTTTGCGAACCGCCGAAAATCAGGCTTGCGCTTTTCCTGGAAGGCCTTCACGCCCTCGCGCGATTCGTCGGTGTCGTAATACATCTTGAGCGCGTACAGACCCATGCCGGCAATGCCACTGTGGTGGGCCGTGTCCATGTTGAAGGAGCGCTTGGCGATGGCAATTGCCGTGGGGCTCTTTTCCATGATCTCGTCGCACCACTTCTGTACCTCGATGTCGAGCTGCTCGTGCGGCACCACCGCGTTGACCAGGCCCATGGCCAACGCTTCGGTTGCCGGGTAGCGGCGGCACAAATACCACATCTCGCGCGCCTTCTTCTCCCCCACGACACGGGCCAGCAGGGCGGTGCCATAACCGGGGTCAACCGATCCCATCTTCGGCCCGACCTGCCCGAAGACAGCGCGCTCCGAGGCGATGGTCAGGTCGCAGACGGTGCACAACACGTTGCCGCCTCCAATCGCATAACCCTGCACCCGCGCGATCACTGGTTTGGGCGCGTCGCGGATGGCGGCATGCAGCTCTTCCATCGGCAGCCCGATGGTGCCCCGACCGTCGTACTGGCCCTGGTGTGCGGACTGGTCACCGCCGGTGCAAAAGGCTTTCTCGCCAGCCCCGGCCAGGACGATCACGCCTATCGCGGTGTCCCAACTGGCACGCTGAAGGGCGTGGATCAGTTCGTCACAGGTACGGCCGCGAAAAGCGTTCATCTTTTCCGCGCGGTTGATCGTGATCCAGGCTGCGCCATGGCGAGGTTCGTAGAGGATGTCCTGGTAGTCCATGGGGGTTTCCTTTCGGGGGTGGTCAGGCCGGACGCGCCAGCGCAGGCAGAACGGCCGTGGCCTCGAGTTCGATCTTGCCCGGGTTGTCAAGCAGGTCGGACACAAAGATCATGCTCATGGCCGGGTAATGCGGTCCCATCAGGCGACGCCAGATGGCGCCGAGCTCACGCCGAGCCGCCATATAGGCAGGCTTGTCGCAGCAGTACGCGGTCATACGGCAAATGTGCTGCGCTTCGCCGCCAGCCAGGGCCAGCACCGCCAGTACGTTGGACAGCGCCTGTTCAAACTGCGGCGCGATCTGGTCGCTGGTGAAGACCTGCTGTGCGTCCCAACCTACCTGGCCGGCAACGAAGACAATACGCCCGGCCTCGACCTCGATGCCATTGACGTAGCCGACGGGGGCGGCCCAGCCGTCAGGAAGCAATACTCGCATGGTTCGTTCTCCTTGTGATGGGCCGGGTCGGAAGCGCTCAGTCGGTGTAGCGCGGGGGATCCGGGTCGTTGGCCCAGTCGCTGTCGGGTTGGGGCACCCGGGCCATCCAGGCCCGCACCAGCGCGACGTGTTCAGCTTCTTCGGCCTGCAGCTCGCGCGCTTTGCTGCGCACCGCTTCGGTGGTGGCCGCCGCCGCCAGGGCACTGAAGAAGGCCTCGGCGCGCTGTTCGGCGGCCAGTGCCAGCTGCAGAGCGTGCCAGGGCTGCATCAGGTAATGCACCTCGTCCATCGGTACCGCCTCTGGAGCGTCGAAGCCGGGCCATCGCAGGGTCAGGCGCGGCGCGGCCGAGGCATCGCGCCAACCCATTTCGGCCATGATCTCCCGTGCGTGTTTGCCTTCGTATCCTGCCATGGTGCGGAACATGGCGGCCACTTCGGTGTTGTTGTGCATCTCCATGGTGTCGGCGAACTCGGTGTAGCGGTCCACCGCATCCAGTTCCATCACCAGGGCCTGGGCCATGAATTCCTCCAGCGTGTGGGGCACGCTGGATGCCGCGCCGGCGGGTGCGTTGTGGCTGCTCATAGTTCAAACTCCGCTTCCAGGTCCGCCACCGCGCACGGTGTGGCGTGCTTGCCGCCCGGATAGGGTGGACGGTCACCGGCATACAACACGCCGATATTGAAACCGTCGTCGCGCATGACGTGGCGCGCGGCGCGGGCCGGGTCGTTGGTGCTCCCAACGAGGGCCGGGTGCACCCGGTTCTTCCACTCGCGCTGTTCAGGCCGGAAAGTGACACACGGGCTCAGGATCTCGATGAACGAGAAGCCGGGATGCCGGATCGCCTGGGCGATGATGTCGGCCGTGCCGTTCTGGTCGCCGGCAAAGGCTCGCGCGACGAAGTTGGCACCTGCGGCAAGCGCGATCACCAACGGATGAAACGAGCGGATGCCGGTGCCGCCCGGCGAGAGCTTGTTGTCCCAGTCGGGTTCGGTGGTCGGCGAGGCCTGGCCTTTCGTCATGCCATAGACATGGTTGTCCATCACGATGTAGGTCAGATCCACGTTGCGCCGGCAGGCGTGCAGAAAATGGTTGCCGCCAATCGAGTAACCGTCACCGTCGCCGCTCGCCACCAGCACCGTCAGGTCAGGGCGCGCCACCTTCAAGCCGGTGGCGGCGGCCAGCGAGCGCCCGTGTACGCCGTGAAAGCCGTAACAGGCGGTGTACGCCGGCATGCGCGAGGAGCAGCCAATGCCGGAGACCACGGCCACCTCGTGGGGGGGTAATTGCAACAGCGCCAGCCCACGGGTGATGGCCCCCAGTACGGTGAAGTCGCCGCAACCCGGGCACCAGATCGGTTTTGCGCCGGATTTGTAGTTTGCCGCGCTCAACAGCACGGCCGCGGCTCTGTCGTTCATGCCATTTCTCCCTGAAGTACCTGTGCGTCGGCCCATGCCAGCAGCGCGGTGCAGATGTCGCCAGGCCGCAGTGGCAATGGGCCGGGGCGATGAAAGCTGGCGGGCCGGCCGGGCAGATCGAGAATGCCGCGCAGGTAACGCAGCAACTGCGCGCCGTGGTTCTGTTCGACCACCATGACCCGCGCAACGCCGTCCAGCGCGCGTTCGAAGCACACGGCTTGTAATGGCGCCAGCAGTCGCAACACCACCAGGCGGACCGCCACGCCACGTGCTGCGGCGCGTTGCACTGCCTCGCGCACCGGCCCGCTGGCCGAGCCGAAGGTGATCACGGCCAGCGCGGCATCACCTTCGACGTCGGCCCAGCGCTCGCCGTAGTGGTGCTGCACCAGCTTGCGTTGGCGCTTGTCCAGTTGCAGGGTGTGGTCGCGCGCCTGGCTGCTGGGAATGGCCGCTTCAGTGTGCTCCAGGCCGTCGGCGGTGTACTCCACGCCGGGAGTGCCGGGGATGGCCATGGGTGAGACGCCCGAGTCGGTGTCGCGGTAACGTTGGTAGTCCGGCGTGTGGGCAGGCGCCGCAAGCCGGCACGACGGCGAATCCCGGCCAGCGGGCCGGTCGATGATCGCGCGCGACTGGCCCATGAACTGGTCCGACAGAACAATGGCTGGCGCCTGCAGCGCCTCTGCCAACTCGACCGCCCATTGCGTGGTGGCCAGGCAATCGGAAATCGAGGAGGGCGCCAGTACCAGGCGGGGCGCGTCGCCATGCAGGCCGCTGACGGCGAACGACAGGTCGCTTTGTTCGCTCTTGGCCG
>JAYVRP010000887.1:0-3815 GCA_043776215.1 Rhodoferax sp.
CAGATGACACCCTTGGGCATCTGGCACACCATCGACGACAAGACCCGGGAGATCAAGTCCGAGATCCACATCACCGAAGCCATGGGGGTACTCAGCGGCAAGGTGGCCAAGTTGCTGCGCAAGGATGCCAAGCAGGACGCGGTCTGTGACGAATGTTCCGACGATCGCAAGGGCAAGCTCCTTCTGGGTATGGAAATCATCCGTGGCGCCAAGAAGGCCGACGGCAAGGACGTGTGGGAGGACGGCAAGATCCTCGACCCGGAGAACGGCAAGAGTTACTCCCTCAAGATGACCCCGATCGAAGGCGGCAAGAAGCTTGAGGTGCGCGGCTCCATCGGCCCGTTCGGCCGGACCCAGACCTGGGTGCGCGCGCAGTAACGCCGTTCGAACAGGGAAAAGAATGTCCAAGTTCCAAGTCAAACAAGTCGCCATCCTGGGCGCAGGCGTGATGGGTGCGCAGATCGCTGCGCACCTCGTCAACGTTGGGGTGCCGGTGGTGTTGTTCGATCTGCCCGCCAAGGAGGGGCCGAAGAACGGCATCGTTACCCGGGCGGTCGAGGGGCTAAAGAAGCTCAAGCCCGCACCCCTGGGTGTACCGCAGGACGCCGCCCTGATCCGCCAGGCCAACTACGAAGAACACATGGAGCAGCTGCGCAGCTGCGACCTCGTGATCGAGGCCATCGCCGAGCGCATGGACTGGAAACTCGCTCTGTACACGAAGATCGCGCCTTTCCTCGCGCCCCACGCCATCGTGGCCTCCAACACCTCGGGCCTGTCGATCACCAAGCTCAGCGAGGCCTTGCCAGAGGCCATCAAGCCGCGTTTTTGCGGCATCCATTTCTTCAATCCGCCGCGTTACATGGCGCTGGTCGAACTCATCAACACCCCCACCACCGACGCTTCCGTGCTTGACGACCTCGAAGCCTTCGTCACCAGTGCGCTGGGCAAGGGCGTGGTGCGTGCGCACGACACACCCAACTTCATTGCCAACCGCATCGGCATCGCGGGCATGCTGGCGACCATGAAGCAGGTCGAGAACTTCGGGCTCAGTTATGACGTGGTTGACGACCTGACCGGCAAGAAACTGGGCCGGGCAAGTTCGGGCACTTTCCGTACCGCCGATGTGGTGGGCCTCGACACCATGGCCCACGTCATCAAGACGCTGCAGGACAACCTGAGCCTGGAGACCGACCCGTTCTATGGCAATTTCGGCACGCCCGAGGTGCTCGCCAAACTGATCGGCATGGGTAACCTGGGCCAGAAGAGCGGCGCCGGTTTCTACAAGAAGGCCGGGCGCGACATCCTGCGTTTCGACGCCGCGACCGGCGACTATATGCCCAGCGGCGGCAAGGCCAATGAGGTGGTCGGCCGCATGCTCAAGAAGCCTGCGCTGGAGCGGCTCACGCTGCTGCGCAACGCCGAGGGAGCGGAGCCGCGTTTCCTGTGGGCACTGATGCGCGACCAGTTCCACTATGCGGCTGTGCATCTGCACACGGTGGCGGAGACTGCGCGCGATGTCGATCTGGCCATGCGCTGGGGTTTTGCTGTCAAGCAGGGCCCGTTCGAGTTGTGGCAGGAAGCCGGCTGGCTGCAGGTGGCCGCGATGGTGCAGGATGACATTAGCGCGGGTCGAGCCTTGTGCAACACGCCATTGCCGGAGTGGGTGTTCAAGGGCCCTGTGGCCGATGCAGGTGGCGTGCATACGCCGCAGGGCTCGTGGAGCGCTTCTGAGGGCAAGTTCATCCCCCGGCGCAGCTTGCCGGTCCATGCGCGGCAACATTTCCGCGAAGATGTTCTGGGAAGCGCTGCGCCGTCGGCCACGGTGGCGGGCAAGACGCTGTTCGAGGACGACGCCATCCGTCTGTGGACACTCGACGATGCCGTCGTGATTGCCAGTATCAAGACCAAGATGCACGCCATCAGCCCGGATGTGGCGGAAGGCCTGGCGAAAGCGGTGGACATTGCGGAGCAGGATTACGAGGGCCTGGTGATCTGGTCACCCGACGACCTGTTCTCGGTCGGCGCCGACCTGCAGGTGATGCTGCCGGCGTTCATGATTGCCGGCATCTCGGCCATCGACGGCGCCGAACAGGAGCTGCAAAATACGATGTTGCGCCTGCGGTATGCCAATGTCCCGGTGGTCTCCGCGATCCGTGGGCTGGCGCTGGGCGGCGGCTGCGAGATTGCGGTTTACAGCGCCAAACGCGTGGCCGCGATGGAGAGTTACATCGGTCTGGTCGAAGTCGGTGTGGGCCTGGTGCCCGGTGCCGGCGGCCTGACCTACATCGCCCGACGCGCGGCCGAGCATGCGGCGACATCCACCAATAAGGACCTGCTGCCGTTCCTGACCGAGGGGTTCACCGCTGCGGCCATGGCCCGGGTGGGCACGAGTGCCATCGAGTCGCGCCAGTTGGGGTATCTGCTGGACAGTGACGTGATCGTCCCGCACAAGGACGAATTGCTTCACGTGGCCATCACCCAGGCGCGGGCCATGGCCAGTTCCGGTTACCGACCGCCGGCGCGGCGGACCTTCCCTGTGGCGGGGCGTAATGGCCAAGCGACCATCAAGGGCTCGCTGGTCAACATGCGTGACGGCGGCTTCATCAGTGCGCACGACTTCCACATCGGCAGCCTGATCGCCAACGTGGTGTGTGGCGGTGATGTGGATGCCGGCACGCTGGTGACCGAGGAATACCTGATGGCGCTGGAGCGCAAGGCCTTCTGTTCGCTCGTGACCCACGCCAAGACCCAGGAACGCATCATGGGCATGATGGCCACCGGCAAACCGGTCCGAAATTGATCTCGCACGAGGCACACACATGAAACAGATCCAGGACGCCTACATCGTTGCCGCCACGCGCACGCCCATCGGCCGTTCGCACCGCGGGTTCTTCCGCAACATGCGACCCGACGACCTGCTGGTGCGTGCCATCCAGGGCGCGTTGGCGCAAGTGCCCACGCTTGACCCGCAAGCCATCGAAGACCTGATCTGCGGCTGCGCGATTCCCGAAGGGCCGCAAGGCCTGAACGTGGCGCGCATCGGCGCTGTGTTGGCGGGGTTGCCCCACAGTGTGGGTGGCATTACCGTGAACCGCTTCTGCGCCTCGGGGTTGAGCGCCATCCAGATGGCGGCCGATCGCATCCGGGTTGGTGAAGCTGACGTGATGCTGGCGGCAGGTACCGAAAGTATGAGCATGGTTCCGATGATGGGCAATTCGCCCTCGCTCTCGCCGGCCATGTTCAACAACGACGAGAACCTCGGCATCGCGTATGGCATGGGCCTGACCGCCGAGAAGGTCGCGAACCAGTGGAAGGTGTCACGCGCCGCGCAGGACGCGTTTTCCGTGCAGTCCCATGCCAAGGCCCTGGCCGCCATGAAGGCCGGAGATTTTGCGGCGGAGATCACACCGGTGGAGGTGACCGAGCGCAGCCCGGACCTGGGAAGCGGCGAGGTCACGCTGGCCACACGCACCGTCAGCCTGGACGAGGGCGCGCGCAGCGACACCTCGCTGGAAGGCCTGGCCAAATTGCGCGCGGTGTTCGCCGCGCGGGGCTCGGTGACAGCCGGCAACAGTTCGCAGACGTCGGACGGCGCGGGCGCGCTGATCCTTGCCAGCGAAAAAGCAGTGGCGCAATTCGGTCTGACGCCGCTGGCGCGATTTGTGAGTTTCGCCAGCAAGGGCGTGCCGCCACACATCATGGGTATTGGCCCGATCAAGGCGATACCCGCAGCACTGCGGTTCGCGGGCCTGAAGCAGGACGACATCGACTGGTTCGAGCTCAACGAGGCCTTCGCGGCGCAGTCGCTGGCCGTG
>JAYVRP010000888.1:0-13443 GCA_043776215.1 Rhodoferax sp.
GGTGCTGGTCCCCCAGGTGACAAGTCGCACCTTGCGTGCCAGGGTGCGTCTCTTATGCTCGCGCCGAACGGCAAGCCCAGGCGGACGGGTGGCCGCGGACTGACCGGATTCCAACCGCAACCGCAACCGGAGACCACCCGATGAGCACTTCACCGATGAGCACTTCCGTTTCCCTCGCCGCAAGTCCGGCGGCTCCTGTTGCCCGAGCGCACTACAGGTTTTGGCCCAAACGCGCCCCACGCAGCATCACGCCCCCGGCGACGTCGCTGTGGCACAACCTGGCGATCAGCGCGTTGCGTTACCCGGACAAGGCGGCCACGGTCTTTTTCGGGTCCGTCGCGACCTATGCGCAGCTACAGCACCAGGCCGAGCGGCTTGCGGCATGCCTGCACGGACTGGGCGTCCGCGCGGGTGACCGGGTCGCGCTCAACATGCAGAACTGCCCGCAGCTGGTGGTCGCGCACTGGGCGATCCTGCGCGCCAATGCGGTCGTCGTTCCGGTCAATCCAATGAACCGTGCCGAGGAGCTGAAACACTACATCACCGACCCGGATGTGCGTGTCGCGATCACCACGGCCGACCTGGCCGGGGCGATGGCGCAAGCCAGCAATGCGCTGGACCCCAGGGACCACCTGACGCACCTGATCGTGACGCATTTCACCGATGGGTTCGACGCCACTGTGCAGGGCGACAATGCGCCGCCTGCCGCGTGGATGCCCTGGCTCACCACCCGCCACGACTTGCCAGACCTCGATGGCGGGACCGTGGTGCACTGGAATGATGCGCTGGCAACCACACTGGACGCGCCGGCGCACACCGTGGGCCCACAGGACCTGGCCGTGTTGCCCTACACCAGTGGCACCACTGGCCTGCCCAAGGGCTGCATGCACCCGCACGCGACCCTCATGCACCAGGTGGTGGCGGCGTCGGTGCTGGGTGGCGGATCGGCCGAAAACATCGCGTTGGCAGTGGTGCCCATGTTCCACGCCACCGGCATGATCGGCTTGATGCATGGTTGCATTTACCTCGGGGCGGCCATGGTCATCATGCCGCGCTGGGACCGCGACCTGGCTGGACGCATGATCTCCACCTGGCGCGTGACGCACTGGGGCAACATTCCCACCATGGTCATCGACCTGTTGGCAAGCCCCAACTTCGACAAGTACGATCTGTCCTCCCTGGTCTATATCGGTGGCGGCGGGGCGGCCATGCCCCAGGCAGTGGCGCAACGACTGTTCGAGCACTATGGCCTTCGTTACGCTGAGGGGTATGGCCTGACAGAGACGGCGGCACCGTCCCATTTCAATCCGCAGGAGGCCACCAAGCAACAGTGCCTGGGTATTCCCACCATGGGCACCGAGTCGCGCGTCGTGGATCCGGACACCCTGCAGGAAATGCCGGTGGGAGAACAGGGCGAGATCATCATGAGCGGGCCACAGATATTCCGCGGCTACTGGAAGCGCCCCGAGGCCACCGCTGCTGCGTTTGTGGAGATCGATGGCAAGCGGTTTTTCCGCTCTGGAGATCTGGGCCGGGTGGACGAGGAGGGCTACTTTTTCCTGACCGACCGGCTCAAGCGCATGATCAATGCGGCGGGCTTCAAGGTCTGGCCGGCCGAGGTCGAGACGCTCATGTTCCGCCATCCGGCGATTCAGGAGGCCTGCGTCATCTCCGCCAGCGACGCGTACCGTGGCGAAACGGTCAAGGCGGTCGTGGTGCTGCGTGCGTCGCACCGGGGGCAGGTCACCGAGCAGGACATCATCACCTGGTGCCACGACAACATGGCGGTCTACAAGGCGCCGCGCATCGTCAGGTTCGTCGATGCATTGCCCAAGAGCGGGAGCGGCAAGGTGATGTGGCGCCTGCTTCAGGAAGCGGAGCCCACGCAGCATTGATGTGGGATCCGGGAACTTCCCGGCGCGCTGGCGGTCTTAAAGACCATGCCCTTGATGTGCCCTTGGGTTCGGTGTAAGGTGGTCTCTTCCCACCCTGATAAGTCCGTTACAGGAGCGTTCGCCATGAAGCAGTTCTGGAACAACCCCCTGACATGGTTTGCCGTTGTGGTTGCGGCAGTCTTGCTGGCGCTGGCCTTTCCCCGCCATCCTCACGCCTTGGGGCACCTGCCGGTCGAGGTTGGCCTCCGGCTTGACGGCCGGCCGGCTGTCATTGCGCAATACGAAGACCGCTTGCTGGTGCTGGTGACATTCCACCGTGACCAGCGCCCTGAAGCTGAAAGCTGGATCGATGGGCTGCAACTGCACCAGCGTTCCATTGCCTGGGTGCGTATGCCCGTCGTCAATGATCCGGGTGATGCCTCTTTGCGGGCGCTGGCTGAAGACCGCCTGATGGCCCGTTATCCCGGTGCGCATGAGCGCACCAATTTGATGCCGGTGTTCACAGATCGCCAGGCATTTGTCCGGTCTGCGGGCCTGACCGACACCAGTCGGTCCTACGTGCTTGTGATCAATCGCCAGGGCGAGGTACTGGCGCGGGTGTCCGGGGCCTTCGATGAAGGCAAGGCGGCAACCGTTCTGGGCACGCTGGAGTCGTTCGATCTTTAGCCGCGTGGTGCAGCCGGCCGCGCGTCAGGGCCGGGTCAGATGTAGGGTGTCACCGGTCGCACATGCCGCATGTGCAATGACAGGCCCAAGGCTTCCATGTGGTTGGAATTGCGCGCCAAAATTGCCTGTGACAGCGGCAGGAAAACCTCTTCCTCGTACCGGGCATGGGCCTGGTAGTCGCTCACCAGTTGTGCCACGGCCCCTTCATCGACGTTTGCATCGTGGCCCCGTGCCACTTGCTTGAGCCCGGGTTGGAGGCCCGACCACAGCGCTTCCACCTGGCGGTGTTCGGCCGTGAGCCGTCGCACGATGGTCCGCACGTTGTCGCGTTCTTCGCCCGGGGTGGCGCTGTCTGAAACGGCCGGAAAAAGAACCCGCTCTTCTTCGAGGTGGTGCTCGGAGACGACCTCCTCGAAAAACGCCAGTGTGTCGGTCGCGATCTGGCGCGCGCGTTGTGCTGGCGCCAGCATGGCTGGCAGTTCACCCAGCGTGCGCAGATGTTCGACGATGCCGACATGGCATTGCGAGAAATTGGTGATGGAAGGATCCATCGCGGGTTGGTGGTTCATGCTTCATCTCCTTGCGCAGCGCGCTGCCAGACATTGTGCGCGGCGGACACGCCGCAGGGTTGACCGGCGTCAAATTCGGTCGCTTTGCGCGGAGCTGTGGCCCCGCGGCAGTCCGTAACTCTCGTCGATCTCGTTGAACACGGGGCTGTCCATGCCATCTTCCAGTGGTTGGTAGGGCCCGGTGCCACTGTGTGTCGCGTCAGATGCCGCCACGAAGGCGCCGCTGCGCACATCAAACACATGCACCTCGCCGTCCTCGATCACGTAGTGCCAGCCGTGCAGTGCGAGTTTTCCTGCCTCGACCTGCTGGCGCACCATCGGGTAGTCCATCAACCGTTCCAACTGCAGGACCACGGCGCGCTGTTCGGTGCGCCGCAGGGCCTCTGGCGAGGGGCGCACCGGCAATACGGCTTCGCGCGCGAGTTCGAGCCAGGCCGCCAGGTTTTTGGCCTGTGGATTCACATCTTCGTACAGGGCAAGTATGCCGCCGCAGTGGCTGTGGCCGCAGACGACGATGCGTGATACCTGCAGCTTGAGCACCGCGAACTCAATGGCGGCAGATGTGCCGTGGTACCCGGCCGAGCCGTCATACGGGGGTACGAAGGCGCCCACGTTGCGCACAATGAACAACTCGCCGGGCCCGGTGCCGGTGAGCAGGTAAGGCACGAGACGCGAGTCCGAACACCCGATGAACAGGATCGTGGGATGCTGGCCATCACGCACCAGGTTCTGGAATTGCTCCTGGACCCCCGGAAACGTGTCGCTGTGAAAGCGGCGCAGCCGTTGCAGCAACTCATCGGGCACAGTGTGGGCTCCGCAGCCGTCGGCTGTTATTGCACCAGCGGCGTGTCTGCCGCATCCATGTCCACGCCTTCGATCTGCGCGGAGCCGGCGAGGATGCGGATGTATTGCTGCAGTGCGCTGACGAAGGCCTTTTGCTGCAGCGACATGGTGACCGCGCCACGCACAGCATCGAAGGGCTGCTGCACGCCGGGCTCACGTGCCAGCACTTCCACTACATGCAGCCCAAATCGGCTGTGCACCAGCCGCGGCAACACACCGACGTCGCTTTGTCCGAACAACTCACGCGCGAACTCGGGCGCGCAATCAGCGGCCACGAGCCAGTCGAGATCGCCGCCGTGTTCAGAGCTGGGGCAGTTGGACAGCTCACGCGCCGCGCGAGCGAACCGGTCGCTGGCGCTGCCGTCGTGGCAGCGCACATCCAGCAAGCAAGTCTCGGCGCGGTTGCGCAATGCGACCACGTCGGTCCCTGGAGTCACCGCAAAGAGGATGTGCCGCGCTCTCACCCGTTCGCCGGTGCGGTACTGCGCCACATGCGCTCCATAGTGGCGCTCACAGGCTTCACGCGAAGGTTCCGGTACCGTCAGTTCGCGTTCGAGCAGGGAGTCGATCGCATGGCTGGCGGCCTCGCTGACGATTCCGTCAGTGCCGGGCGCGTCGCTGGCGTCCAGCAGTCCTGCTGCCAACGCCGCCTGCCGCAGCAGCTCGGTGCAGGCCCTTTGGCGCAATGCTTCGACAGGCAATGTCTCGTCACCGGCGTGCAGCGGGACGGCGTTGATGCGTGCCACGCCCGGCGCATGCCGCGGGGTGGCTGGGGCAGCAATGGGAACTTCTTGTGTCAACATGGTGCGCTTTCAGTGGGTGGGCTCAGACACGTGCACCAGGCTGGCGCGGCTGGTTGTGCCCGGGCGGTACGTTGAGGCGGCGGCTGCGCACCACCTGGTGGGGCCGGAACAGGAAACCGACGGTTGCGAAGCCGCTCCACACATGCACCAGCCGGCTGAACGGGAACAGCAGGAAGATCGTCATGCCCAGCACCATGTGCAGCTTGAACGGCCAGTCGATACCGACCAGCAGGCTGGCGTTGGGTTGCAGCGTCGCGATGCCTTGCAGGTAACTCGCCAGGGTCAGCATGGCATGGGCGTCCTGGCGGTGCTCGAACGACAGCGGCAAGGTAATCAGGCCGATGACCAGCTGCACCCACAGGATCATGAGGATGGCGATGTCGGTGCGGTGGCTGGTCAGGCGGATGCGCGGGTCGAACAGGCGCCGGTGCAACAGCAGGCTCAGCCCGATAAAGCAGATCAGACCGGCCAAGCCCCCGGAGACGATCGCCACCATCTGCTTTTGCGGGGCACTGATGACGGGCTCGTACAGGAAGTGGGGTGTGAGTTGCCCGACCAGGTGTCCGAAGAACAGGAACAGGATGCCGATGTGAAACAGGTTGCTGCCCCAGCGCAGGGTTCCGGCGCGCAGCATCTGCGAGGAATCGCTTTTCCAGGTGTACTGGTCGCGATCAAAGCGCGCCAGGCTGCCCATCAGGAAGACCGACAGGCAGATGTACGGGTAGACCGTGAAGACGAAGTTGTGCACGTAGGCCTGAAGGTTGTTCATGCTTGGGCTCCTGAACCAGCTTGCGGAAGGGGGGTGCGGGTACGCCGCACCACATGGATGGGCTGGGGCGAGCCCGGTTTCGCCTGCCCCTGCGTGGAGCAGCCATCGAAGACGATCGGCTCGGCCCAGTTCTCGTCGATCGTGGCTTCCACAGCGGGTGGCGTGGCCTGGGCCTTTTCCCCCGCGAGTTCGAGCAGCGCGCCCAGGATGCTGGCATACGGGCTGCCGCGCTGGCGCAAGGCGCCGAAGATGGCATTGAAGATATGCGCCATCTCCGACAGGAAAGCCCTTGCCTCGGGGGGGGGCTGTGTGGATACAAATTCCAGCACCACCGGCAGGTAGTCGGGCAATTGGCCTTCGCCCAGGTACAAGCCGGCCTTCTCGTAGGTCTGCGCCAAGTCAATCATGGCCGGCCCACGCTCGCGCGAGTCACCGTGCACGTGTTCGAACAAGTGCAGCGAGGTGGCGCGTCCGCAGTCGAACAGGTCAACGTAGGCGGCCTCGGTGGCGAGCGCGTTGCCACCGGCCAGGCAATGGATCAGCGCGTCGAGTTCGTCCAGCCGATCGGTCCCCAGGGCACGCTCATCGTGCAGCACGGCGCCCATCTGGGGCAGAAAAGCGCGCATGCCTGCGTCGGGATAGGCCAGCAAAGCGGCCAGGGTACGCAGCGTGCCGGAAGCGGATTCGGCTTTTGCAAGTCCAAACATGGTCATACCTCCGCCCGGATCGGGATGGTGCGTTTCTTTTCGCTGCCGAACAGGCTGGTTTCGGTGCTGCCTTCGGAACACCCGTTGCCAAAGCTGAAGCCGCAGCCACCACGCACGTTGAAGGTGTTCTCGGCGTACTCGCGGTGCGTGCTCGGAATCACGAAGCGGTCTTCGTAGTTGGCAATCGCCATGATCTGGTACATCTCCTCGACCTCCTCCTGGGTGACACCCACCTGTTCGAGAACCGCCAGGTTGATGCGTTGGTCCACATGTTTCTCGCGCTGGTAGGCGCGCATGGCCAGCATGCGCTCAAGCGCACGCACCACGGGGACCGTGTCGCCTGCGGTGAGCAGGTTGGCCAGGTACTTGACGGGGATGCGCAGCTGGTGGACATCCGGGATCTGCCCGTTGGTGCCTACATGGCCGGCATTGGCGGCCGCGGAAATGGGCGACAGCGGTGGCACGTACCAGACCATGGGCAGGGTGCGGTACTCGGGGTGCAGCGGCAGGGCCACCTTCCATTGCACGGCCATCTTGTAGACCGGGCTCACGCGGGCCGCTTCCATCCATTTGTCCGGAATACCGTCGATACGCGCCTGCTCGATCACCTTCGGGTCGTTCGGGTCCAGGAAGATGTCGAGCTGCGCCTGGTACAGGTCACGGTCATGTTCCACGCTGGCGGCCTCCTGAATGCGGTCCGCGTCGTACAGCAGCACACCCAGGTAACGGATACGCCCGACGCAGGTCTCGGAACACACCGTGGGTTGGCCGGCCTCGATGCGCGGGTAACAGAAGATGCACTTCTCGGCCTTGCCGCTCTTCCAGTTGTAGTAGATCTTCTTGTAGGGGCAGCCACTCACACACATGCGCCAGCCACGGCATTTGTCCTGGTCAATCAGGACAATGCCGTCTTCCTCGCGTTTGTAGATCGAACCGGACGGGCAACTCGCCACACACGCCGGGTTCAGGCAGTGCTCGCACAGCCGGGGCAGGTACATCATGAAAGTGTTCTCGAACTGCCCGTAGATGTCCTTCTGGATGTCGTCGAAGTTCTTGTCCTTGCTGCGCTTGGAGAACTCGCCACCCAGGATTTCTTCCCAGTTCGGTCCCCAGACGATCTTGTCCATCTGTTTGCCGGTGATCAGGCTGCGTGGGCGGGCGGTTGGTGTGGCCTTCATCTCGGGGGCCGACTGCAGGTGTGCGTAGTCGAAGGTGAAGGGCTCGTAGTAGTCGTCGATCTGTGGCAGGTTCGGGTTGGCAAAGATGCGCATCAGCAGCTTCCATTTGGCGCCCTGGCGCGGCTCGATGCTGCCGTTGGCCTTGCGTACCCAGCCACCGTTCCACTTGTCCTGGTTTTCCCACTCCTTGGGGTAACCGATGCCGGGCTTGGTCTCGACGTTGTTGAACCAGGCGTATTCCATGCCGGGGCGGCTGGTCCAGACGTTCTTGCAAGTCACGCTGCAGGTGTGGCAGCCGATGCATTTGTCCAGGTTCAACACCATGCCGATTTGGGCTCTGACCTTCATACGGATTCTCCTTGTGCCTGGGTCGGGCGGACCAGTTCTTCGCCGACCGGTGTATCGAGCCAGTCGATCTTGTCCATCTTGCGCACGACCACGAATTCGTCGCGGTTGGTGCCGATCGTTCCGTAGTAGTTGAAGCCGTAGCTGAACTGTGCGTAACCACCGATCATGTGTGTCGGCTTGAGCACGATGCGGGTCACCGAGTTGTGGATGCCGCCGCGCGCACCGGTGATCTCCGAGCCCGGTGTGTTGACGATCTTTTCCTGCGCGTGGTACATCATGACCATGCCGGGGTTCACGCGCTGGCTCACCACCGCCCGTGCCGCGATGGCGCCGTTGATGTTGAACAGCTCGACCCAGTCGTTGTCCTCGATGCCGGCATTTTTTGCGTCGTCTTCACTGAGCCAGACACACGGCCCGCCGCGGCTGAGCGTGAGCATCAACAGGTTGTCGGTGTAGGTCGAGTGGATGCCCCATTTCTGGTGCGGCGTGATGAAGTTGAGCAGGATCTCCTTGTTGCCGTTGGAGCGGATGCCATGGATGCCGGCCGTGGTCTTCAGGTCGACGGGAGGGCGGTAGCTGCTGAAACCCTCACCGAAGGCGATCATCCACGGGTGGTCCATGTAGAACTGCTGTCGCCCGGTGAGTGTGCGCCAGGGAATCATCTCGTGCACGTTGGTGTAACCGGCGTTATACGAGACGGTCTCGCTCTCGATGCCGCTCCAGGTCGGTGAGCTGATGATCTTGCGCGGCTGCGCCTGGATATCGCGGAAGCGGATCTTCTCGTCTTCGCGATGGATTGCAAGATGCGTGTGGTCACGCCCGGTGATTTTGCCCAGAGCTTCCCAGGCCTTCACAGCGACGTGACCGTTGGTCTCGGGGGCCAGCATCAGCACCACCTCGGCGGCGTCGATGTCGCTCTCGATCTTCGGCATGCCGCGGGTCACGCCCTCTGCAGTGACGACACCGCTGAGTTCGGCCAGTTGCCTGACCTCGGTCTGGGTGTTCCATGCGATGCCCTTGCCCCCATTGCCGACCTTGTTCATCAGCGGGCCCAGGGCCGTGAAGCGCTTGAACACGTTCGGGTAGTCGCGCTCCACCACCGCGATCTGCGGCGCGGTCTTGCCGGGAATCAGGTCGCACTCGCCGCGTTTCCAGTCTTTCACGTCGAAGGGTTGCGCCAGTTCGCCCGGGGTGTCGTGCATCATTGGTGTCAGGACGACTTCCTTTTCCACGCCCAGGTGACCGACGCAGACCTCGCTGAACTTCTTCGCGAAGCCCTTGTAGATGTCCCAGTCGCTGCGCGACTGCCAGGCCGGGTCCACGGCGGTGGACAAGGGGTGGATGAACGGGTGCATGTCACTGGTGTTGAGGTCGTTCTTCTCATACCAGGTGGCGGTTGGCAGCACGATGTCGGAATAAAGGCAGGTGGTGCTCATGCGGAAGTCGAGCGTGACCAGCAGGTCGAGCTTGCCCTCGGGTGCCTTGTCGTGCCACACCACCTCGGTGGGTTTGGCCTCTTCTTTGCCCAGGTCTTTGCCCTGCACCCCGTTGCTGGTTCCGAGCAGGTGCTTGAGAAAATATTCGTGGCCCTTGCCGCTGGAACCCAGCAGGTTGGAGCGCCATATGAACATGTTGCGCGGCCAGTTGTCCGGGTGGTCGGGGTCGGTGCAGCTCAGCTTGAGCGAGCCGTCCTTGAGCGACTGGACCGTATAGTCTTTGGCGTCCATGCCAGCCTTCGCCGCGTCCCGCACCACCTGCAGCGGATTGGTTTGGAGCTGCGGGGCTGACGGCAACCAGCCCATGCGTTCGGCGCGCACGTTGTAGTCGATCATGCTGCCGGCGTACATTTTTTTGTCGGCTAGCGGGGAGATGACTTCTTCCATGCCGAGCTTCTCGTAGCGCCATTGGTCGGTGTGGGCGTAGAAAAAGCTGGTGCTGTTCATCTGGCGCGGCGGGCGGATCCAGTCGAGCGCGAAAGCCAGCGCGGTCCAGCCGGTTTGGGGCCTCAGCTTTTCCTGGCCGACGTAATGCGCCCAGCCGCCACCACTCTTGCCGATGCAGCCACACATCATCAGCATGTTGATGATGCCGCGGTAATTCATGTCACTGTGGTACCAGTGGTTCATGGCCGCGCCGATGATGACCATCGAACGGCCCTGCGTCTTGTCCGCGTTCTCGGCGAACTGGCGTGCCACCGTGATCAGCTGTTCGCGCGGCGTGCCGGTAATGCTTTCCTGCCAGGCGGGCGTGTAGGGAGTGTCGTCGTCGAAGCTGGCTGCTGCCATTTCACCGGGCAGGCCGCGGGCAATGCCATAGTTGGCCACCTGCAGGTCGAACACAGTGGCCACCAGGGCCTCGCGTTTGTCGCCTTCCTTGCCCAGCGAGATGCGTTGCACTGGCACGGTGCGCACCAGTACGTCGCGCGCGCTGTCGCCGCGGGTGTTGCTGTTGAAATGCGGGGTCGTGATACCGCCGAAATACGGGAAACCCACCCGGGCGGTGTCGGTGCTGGGGGTGTCGCCCTCCAGCACGGACAAGCGCAGTTGGACCTCGTTTCCGTGACGCGCTTCCCTGGCCTCCAGATTCCATTGCCCCTCGTCAGCCCGACCTTCCGGGCCCCAGCGAAAACCGATGGCACCGTGGGGCAGCACCACCTTGCCGGAGTCATCGAAGGCCACCGTCTTCCACTCCGGATTGTTGGCCTGCCCGAGTTTGCCGTTGAAATCGGAGGCCCGCACGTAACGGTCCGGCACGGTGATGACCTCGCCGTCGGGCAGCGTGTGCTCCTTGAGCATCACCAGCATCGGCATGTCGGTGTAACGGCGCACATAGTCATCGAAATAGGCGCTGCGTGGTTTGCCGCCGTCGGGGAAGTAAAACTCCTTGAGGATCACATGCCCCATGGCCATCGCCACGGCGGCATCGGTGCCCTGTTTGGGGTGCATCCAGATGTCGGAGAGTTTGGCCACCTCGGAGTAATCGGGCGTGACGGCCACGGTCTTGGTGCCCTTGTAACGCACCTCCGTGAAGAAGTGCGCGTCCGGCGTACGCGTCTGCGGCACGTTGGAGCCCCAAGCGATGATGAAGCTGGAGTTGTACCAGTCGGCCGACTCGGGCACGTCGGTTTGTTCGCCCCAGACCTGCGGGCTGCTCGGTGGCAGGTCGCAGTACCAGTCGTAGAAACTCATGCACACGCCGCCGATCAGGCTCAGGTAGCGGCTGCCCGCTGCGTAGCTGACCATCGACATGGCCGGAATGGGCGAGAAACCGATCACGCGGTCCGGGCCGTGTTTTTTGATGGTGTAAACGTTGGCTGCGGCAATGATTTCGTTCACCTCGTCCCAGCTCGAACGCACCATGCCGCCCAGGCCACGGATGCTCTGGTAGTCGCGCCGTTTGGTCTCGTTTTCGACGATGGATGCCCAGGCGTCCACCGGGTCATGGGCCAGGCGGGCGTCGCGCCAGCTCTTGAGCAGCCTGCCGCGCACCATGGGGTACTTGACGCGGTTGGCGCTGTACAGGTACCAGCTGTAACTGGCGCCGCGCGCACAACCCCGCGGCTCGTGGTTGGGCATGTCCCAGCGGGTGCGCGGGTAGTCGGTCTGCTGGGTTTCCCAAGTGACGATGCCGCCCTTGACGTAAATCTTCCAGCTGCAGCTTCCTGTGCAGTTCACGCCGTGCGTGCTGCGCACGATCTTGTCGTGCGCCCAGCGGTTGCGGTACGCATCTTCCCAAGTGCGGTCTTCACCGGTGGTCAAGCCATGGTCGCCCGAGAAGGTTTCCTTGGGCTGTGAGAAGTGGGTCAGTCGATCCAGAAAGTGGCTCATGGGGTCGTCCTTGAAATGTCTTGTCGGCTGTCGGCTGCTGTCGTGCCGCTCAGCAGGGATGGGGTGCGTTGCGGCGGCTGTACGCCCACCAGGTCAACGCAATGCAGGAAACGTAGAAGGCGATGAACACGCCCAGCGCCGCTGCTGCGCTGCCGGTCATCGCGAGCGAAGAGCCCACGCTCTTGGGTATGAAGAAGCCACCGTAGGCGCCGATGGCGCTGGCAAAGCCGAGAGCGGCTGCGGCCTCGGCCGCGCCCTCTCTGGCGGCAAGCGCCTGCGCAGAGGGCAGGCTTTCGGCGCGGCGGATGCGCTCAGCCACGAAGAGGCTGGAGATCATGCGGAAGGTACTTCCATTGCCCATGCCGGCCGCGGCGAACAACACCCCGAATGCCGCCAGAAAACCCATGAAGTGACCGCCTTTCCCATGGAGCCCGGCGCTGTCGGCGTCGGGCAGGCACCACAGTGCCGCAGCGGCAGCGCAGGCCATGACCACGAAGATCCAGAACGTCACGCGCGCACCGCCGCAACGGTCGGCAAGCCAGCCGCCCAGCGGTCGCACCAGCGCGCCCGCCAGCGGCCCCAGCCACACCAGTTGCAACGCATCGGTGCGCTGGAACTGGCTCTGCGCCAGCATCGGGACACTGGCCGAAAAACCGATGAAGCTGCCGAACGTACCGAGGTACAGCCAGCACATCAGCCAGTTGTGCTTGCGCGTGAAGATCACCGCCTGCTCAGCCAAGCCGACGTGGCCGGCGTGGAGATGGGCGAGGTCGTCCATGCCGAACCAGGCCGCTGCCGTGCTGGCCAGGATCAGCGGCACCCAAACGAAGCCAGCGTTCTGCAGCCACATCGGCCCATGCTCGGTCGGCTGCGCTGATCCGCTGAAGACGCCGAACACGCTCGCACTGATGGCCAACGGCACCAGCCACTGCACCAGCGCTACGCCTAGGTGGCCGAGCCCGGCGTTCATGCCGAGCGCATAGCCCTGACGGGCACTCGGAAAGAAGAAGCTGATGTTCGCCATGGAACTGGCGAAGTTGCCGCCGCCCAAGCCGCACAGCAACGCCAGTACCACCATCCACTCGAACGGCGTGTTGGGGTCCTGCACCGCCAGGCCGATGCCAACCGCCGGCAGCAGCAGGCTGGCGGTGGCCAGCGTGGTGAAACGGCGTCCGCCAACCATCGGTACCGCAAAGGCGTAGAAGATGCGCAGCGTGGCGCCGCCCAGCGCGGGCAGTGCTGTCAGCCAGAACAGTTGGTTGGTGCTGTAGCGGAAACCTGCTGCGGGCAGATACGCCACGACCACCGACCACAGCATCCACACTGCGAAGGCCAGCGCCAGCGCCGGGACGGACACCCACAGGTTGCGCCGGGCCACGGCAGCACCGGAACGCTCCCAGAACGTCCGGTCTTCCGGGTTCCAGTGCTGGATGATCGTCATGCTGGTCATGGCTTGGGCGAAGGCGACGCTCGAAGTCCAGGCCACAGCTCAAGGGTTCTTCACGTAGGCATTGCCACGCAGATAGAACCACCAGTTCAGCACCAGGCAGACTGCATAGAAGATCGCAAAGCCATACATCGCGTATTGCGGTGTGCCGGCCTTGATCTGCGCGCCGATGACCACCGGTGCGATGAAGGCGCCGTAAGCAGCGATGGCTGACGTCCAGCCCAGCACCGGGCCGGCCTGGCTGCGGTCGAAGATGACGCCGATGGTGCGGAAGGTCGATCCATTGCCGATGCCGCTGGCAAAGAACAGCAGCATGAACAGCCCCAAGAACAGCGGGAAATACTGTTCCGGCTGGGCCGAGCCGTAGGCCTGGGACATCACGTAGCCCACC
>JAYVRP010000889.1:0-3803 GCA_043776215.1 Rhodoferax sp.
CAGGCCGTCCAGGTCAGCGGCGTGCCCCACTGCGACCGACGCCAATGTCGCCTCGTTGACGGCATGAATCTGGTCGAACCGGATGCGGCAATCGAGAAAGGCCTCCACGGCAATTTCGTTGGCCGCATTCAGGATCGCGGGGGTCCCGGACGACGCCTCCAGTACTTGCCACGCGAGTTTCAGCCCGGGAAACCTTGCCTGCTGCTCCGGCGTCTTTATGGACTCGAAGCTCAGCGCAGCCAGTTGTTCAAAATCGAGCGCCTTCGCACCGGCGTGTATGCGGTCCGGCCACGCAAGGCCGTAGGCGATCGGCACCCGCATGTCAGGTGTACCCAATTGCGCGACGATGGAATGGTCGCGGTACTGCACCATCGAATGGATCACGCTCTGGGGATGAATCACCACGTCGATCTGGGACGGCATCACACCGAAAAGATACCGGGCTTCGATGACTTCGAGGGCCTTGTTCATCATGGTCGCCGAATCCACGGAGATCTTTCGCCCCATGACCCAGTTCGGATGGGCACATGCCTGCTCTGGCGTTACCGTGCGCAACAGCGCCGGGGCCAGTGTGCGAAACGGACCCCCAGAGGCCGTCAGCAGCAGCTTGTCAATCTGCTGCGGCCACCTGCACGGGTCATCAGGCAGTGACTGGAAGATGGCTGAATGCTCGCTGTCGATTGGCAACAGCTTGGCGCCACCGGTGGCAACTGCCGCAAGAAAAACGTCCCCACCAACAACCAGCGCTTCCTTGTTGGCAAGCAACAGCCGCTTGCCCGCCGCTGCGGCTGCCATGCAGGACGCGAGGCCGGCGGCCCCCACGATGGCCGCCATGACAATGTCCACCCGTTCGTCTTTCGCCACGTCGACAATCGCCGCCGCGCCACCAAGCACGCGGGTTGAGACACCGACATCGACACACTTGCGCTGCAATTCGCTTGCGTGGAGATCGGAAGCCATGACGGCGAAGGCCGGCGTGAACCTTACACACTGGGCCAACATCTCCTCGACACGGGTCGACGCCGTCAACGCAAAGACCTCAAACCTGTCGGGATGACGCGCCAGTACATCAAGTGTGCTCACGCCGATCGATCCCGTCGAACCGAGCACACACACACGTTTCTTGGCGAACATCGGTGAGGAACTCATGCGGCGTGGAGAAGCATTGCCAACGGCAAAGTAGGCAGCAAGGCATCCAGACGATCAAGTACGCCACCGTGCCCAGGCAACAGGCCACTGCTGTCCTTGACCGCCGCCACACGTTTGACCAGAGACTCAAGAAGGTCGCCAACGACACTCATCGCGGTCAGAAAAAGCACTGCCGGCAGCATCAGCCACGGCATCGAGCGGGCCAATTGCGTGTACAGGCTGGCAGAGTCCGGATGCCATTCAACATCGGCCCATCGCCAGACCATCGCGAGCAGCACCACACAGGCCATGCCGCCCCATACACCTTCCCAGCTCTTGCCCGGACTGATGGTGGGCGCCAGTTTGCGCGCCATCCAACGGCCACCCCAGCGACGACCCGAAAAATACGCGCCAATGTCAGCAACCCATACCAGCAACATCACCGACAGAAGGTAATTGACGCCCATGATGCGGGCCTGCGACACGGCCAGCCAGGCCACACACAACAACGCGACGCCCAGTACCAGTCGCATTGGCCGGGGCAATGCGCGCCAGGCGTCGGCGCCGCGCCGCAATAACCAGGCACCACCCAAAACCCACAGTACAACTGCGATCAGCCACAACCACCGCAATGGCAATTGCAGCAGACCTGACGTCCACGCGATGCCACAAATGGCCGCACACAAGGCACCAGCGGCCAACGAGACCCGTGGGCCATAGGCCAACAGTCGCGCCCACTCCCACCCGCCCGCGGCAATGAATGCCAGTGCCACAAAACAGAACGGTGCGGGAGAGGGATGAAACAAGGCCGGTAACAGCACCAGCAGCAGAACGACTGCTGTAATGACACGTTGCCGCAGCATCGTGTGCCTCAGGCAACCTGCTGATTGCGTACCGGAGCGCGAAGCTGTTCGGACGTTTGGCCAAAGCGGCGCTCGCGCCGACGGAAATCGGCAATCGCCAGGTCGAGTGCCTGCTCGTCAAACTCTGGCCACAACGTATCGCAGAAGTACAACTCAGAGTAGGCGGCCTGCCACAAGAGGAAGTTGCTGATGCGCCGCTCACCACCGGTACGAATGATCAGGTCGGGCTCGGGGATCTGCCCCATTTGCATCTCGGCGCCCAGGCTTTCTTCAGAGATCAATTCGCCTTTGTCGGCCAGTTTCCTGGCTGCCTGGACGATATCCCAGCGCCCCCCGTAATTGAAGCAGACGTTGAGAGTCAGCCGCGTGTTGGATGCTGTGGCTGCCTCGGCGCGCTCCAGACCGGCACGCACGGTCTGAGAAAGAGCCGTCCGCTCGCCCACAAAACGAAGACATACACCGTCCACCACCAGCTGGGGCACTTCCCTGGACAAGGCCATTACCAGCAGTTCCATCAGACCGGAAACCTCATCCTTGGGGCGGTTCCAGTTTTCGGAGGAAAAGGCAAAAACCGTCAGCACCGCGACGCCGCGCACCGCACACGCACGCACACAGCGGCGCAATGCGTCCACGCCCGATTTGTGCCCCGCAACACGTGGCAGGAACCGGCGGGTCGCCCACCGCCCGTTCCCATCCATGACGATGGCAATATGGTGTGGAACAACAGTGGTCATGCAAGCACGGCAGTCAGGCAACCTGCCTCATACCGCCATGAGGTCCTGCTCTTTGGCAGCAACCAGTTGGTCGATTGCCACGATATGCCGATCCGTCACCTTCTGGATCTCGACTTCGGACCGTTTGTGGTCATCCTCCGACGCCAACTTGTCCTTGACCAGTTTCTTGACCGCTTCGTTCGCATCGCGTCGCAGGCTGCGGACGGCGATCTTGGCGCTTTCCCCCTCGCCGCGTACCACTTTGGTCAGCTCCTTGCGGCGCTCTTCGGTCATGACGGGCATCGGTACGCGAATCAGGTCGCCCATCGAGGCCGGATTGAGCCCCAGGTCACTCTCGCGGATGGCCTTCTCGATCTTGGGGCCCATGCCTTTCTCCCAAGGCTGGATACTGATCGTGCGGGCGTCCAGCAAGGACACGTTGGCCACCTGGCTAATTGGCAGACTGGCCCCGTAGTAGTCCACATGCACGGAGTCCAGCAGCGCCGGATTGGCGCGGCCGGTTCTGATCTTGGTCAAATTCGACTTGAAGGCCAAAATGGATTGGTCCATCTTGGCTTCGGCGGTCTTCCTGATTTCTGCGATGTCCATTGTCTGCTCCCGCAATCTCGCGGCGGGTGCCATTACCCACCAAGCCCATAATGAGGCGATTGTCACGCATAGACCAACGTGCCCTCGTCTTCCCCCATGACGACCCGTTTGAGCGCGCCATGCTTGAAGATGGAAAATACCTTGATTGGCAGGCGTTGGTCCCGGCACAAAGCAAAGGCCGTTGCATCCATGATGCCCAGGTTTCTGGACATCGCCTCATCGAAGGAAATCTTGCTGTAGCGCGTGGCCAGAGGGTCCTTCTTGGGGTCTGCACTGTAGACACCGTCTACCTTGGTTGCCTTGAGCACCACTTCAGCACCGATTTCGGCTCCGCGCAGTGCTGCGGCGGTATCAGTGGTGAAGAACGGATTGCCGGTACCGGCGGCAAAAATGACCACCTTGCCCTCTTCAAGGTACTGCAAGGCCTTGGGCCGAACATACGGCTCGACCACCTGCTCAATGGAAATTGCCGACATGACCCGGGCCGTCA
>JAYVRP010000890.1:0-3803 GCA_043776215.1 Rhodoferax sp.
CTCCGGGCCCAGCGCGTTTGCGTTCTGGTTCAGGCGTGCGTTCGGCACCACGGTAGTGGTGTGGCGCAAGGCCCACAGCCCGCAGCGCATGAAGCATCCGCCATTCGGATGAGACTGCACTTGATGCGACGTGCCATGCGATCCAATCCGATGTGACAGCGAATCCCCACTCCCGCGCACCAGTGCTCGCCAGCGCTGGTCTACATTCATTTGGCCGCCGCAATATCGGCTGCTTGCTTGCTCCATTGCAATGCGCTGCAGCCGCAATGACGTTGGAACCTATGACTGAAGCTGCTGTGTCTGGAGAAGCCCAGCAGCTCGGCCACCTCGCTGATTGGCAGGTCACTCTCGCGCAAATGGGATTCGACCAGATTCGCACGCACTTGGTCTAGCAAGCTGCTGAAGGTGAGACCCTCCGCGTCGAGTCGACGATGCAGCGTGCGGCGATCGACGCGCATGTGCCGTGCGACCTCCTGCGCGGTACAGGCGCCACCCGGTAGCAGTGCCAGGATGAGTTGGCGACAGGTTTCTTGCACGCTTTCACTGCGATCCCTCAGAGCCGCGTCCAGGTATTTGCGCACGAAGCCCGCCGCCACCTGATCTCCGAGCTCGCGCGGTTTGGACAGGTCGATCGATATGCAGATCAGGCGATTGAATTCCTGTTGACGCGCCGCCCGAAGAACGCCCGATGTGCGGTGACGTCCGCAGGCGGGCAGTCAGTCCCATCGAGGGTGAGTTTGACTGGATGACCTGTCGTCAGACGAACACCGGGCGCATGACCGAGTTCCTGGCGCAAGTCAATTCTGCCCACTCGACGGACTTCATGCTGATGGTCGTTGACGGCGCGAGCTCTCATGTGTCGAAGGACTTGGTGGTCCCTGAGAATATTCGTCTGCTGCGCCTGCCACCGTATGCGCCAGAACTCAACCCACAGGAACACGTCTGGGATGAGGTACGGGAAAAGGAATTCCCCAACCGCGTGTTCAACGATCTCCCCAGCGTCATCCGCCAGTTGGAAGCGGGATTGCCCCGGCTTGCCACCAACACCGTTGGATTGCGCAGTATCACTGCTTGGCCTTGGATAATTAATCTCAACTTGAACGCTACATAGAATAAATCGGTTCGTTCCCCTTCTTCGGCTTCAGTTTTGCCACTGGATTAGTCGATGACGCTCCCGGAGCCACGGTTGGACGCAGGTGGGCGTCGATCTTTTTGAACTTCTTGGCCCAGCTCTCCGCTGCCCCCTTCGCGGCGCCAAGGCTGATGGCCAGAGCCTTGAACTCCGTAGCTGCCGCGCGGGCGCTGTCGATGCCATCTTGGGTCAGTTGCTGTGAAAGCCCCGCCGACAGCGCGAACCCTTCAAGGTCGCTTCGACTGATATCCGTCCCCTTGCCGTTGAGCGTTGTCGTGTGTTCACCCGAGTATCCGAATCCGGAGGACGGGCATAAGTCGAACGCGGGCGAGAGCGACCATTGGCCATTGGCGTCCATGCAGAAGGCGAAATTCTTGGAGTGATCATCCCTCATGGAGAGGGCCACGTTGAAGCACAGTTGCCGGTAGAGCCGTTCCACATCGGAGTCTCCTCCGAGCTTTCGAGCGAGTTTGACCAGCGCGAGATAGTCCAAATTGGGCTCGCGGAAGTTGATGCCCAGCAGGGCTGCGACGCTTTGGGTGTGGACTCGCTCGCCGGAAGGCAAGCGATCGAACCGCTCGACCGCAAGAGCCGCTCCGCTTGCATGGGACAACAGTTGGCCGCGAGCTGCCTTGACGCCATGCTTGTTCGCCAGCTCGAGACAGGCCGCCTCGAAGAATGGCTCGTTCTTGTCGCCCCCGGTTGGCGCGAACTTCAGAAGGCTGGGCACAAAGTCTTGGGGAATCTTGGGCAGATCGCCAAGGATGACCGTGACCTTGTCCGGTCCAATGGCCGCCCAAAATTTTGGCCTCGCGCCCAACGCCGACCCACCCGCGCGGATAGCTTCCTTCGGAATGTCTTTGAAGTTCTCCGCTTCGGCCTTGGCGGCCATGACAGACGCATCGAAGATGGTGGTGAACATGGGATCGACCTTCGCGTCGATCACGGGCTTGTAGGTCAAGGCGCCGACACCGCGCTCGCCAACCCAAGCAAGCCTGTGCAAGGGATTGACCTCTGCGATGTCGTATCCCGCAAATTGCAGGCCCTTGTTCATCAAGCGCAAGCCGAAGCCATCGGGAATCGAGTCGGAGAACAACGGATGTATTCCCGAGAATGGCTCATGCGAAGCATGCTGGATGCCGGTGGCGCTGGGCATCATCAACGGAGACAGCTCAAATGCGGAGGCAACGGCGTCCTTGCTCCACTCGAATGCCGCCGTTCGGTTGCTTGCAACCCAAATGCACTCTCCAATCAACTTGGTAGCCGACCCGAGGCCGCGGTCCAAGAACACTTGCAAACGGGGCTGTTTTGGCGTGGCGGTTCGTTTTGTCATTTTCTCAACCTCACTCTCGCGGTGTCGGTCCTGGCGCGCTCCATGCGCTCGAGCTCGTCGAGGGTTTGCGGCACCGGCTTGCACACTTCCCAAACGGCGCGGCCCACTCCCAAGGCCTTTGCCGCTTTGAGGAAGGTCATGAATTCGACATTTCCGCCGCCCTCCAAATTCTTGATGGCTTGAAGACTCGCTCCGCTGGCCTTGGACAGGTCCTCCTGGCGCCATCCTTTTGCCGCGCGGGCGAGCTTGATGCTCTGGCCGATGTCTTCGGCAAGTTCAGAAAAATCCATCAGTTCGAAGAGCGGCTTCATGGCGTTCCTAACATTCGTTATGGGCAAGGCTTGATTTTAACGAATTCCATGAAAGCTACAATGCAGACGGCAACCTCAGGCGCATCATCCCTGAGCGAGGTCGAGCACGGGTCTGGTGATCGGCTCCTGCCGATGATGCGAAAGGTGCTTGGCTGGTTGGCGACAATTACCTTGGCCGGTTAGATGACAGAGCGGCCATCCGGGGCACCATCATCTGCGGACAGTTGCCGGTGGAGCATTGGCATAGCTGGATTGGTGATGTGACCATTGCCGACGCCATATTGGATCGGTTGCTGCAACGTACCCACCGCATTACCTTCAAGGGCGAGGAGTCGATGCGCAGCCCCAGGACCAAACCAGCGGCCATCATCAAAACCAAAGCGGCAGCAGGCGCGGATGTGGCATGACCAATGCGTTACGCAGTAACGGCGGGAGGCGCCCATGTCAATGAGTAATGCACAGCGCCAGGCGGCCTATCGGCAGCGGCAGTTTCACGACATCGATGGTGAAGGCGAGCGGCTCAACATCGTCCTTGATACGAGAGCCAAACGCACCCTGGAGCGTCTGGCGTCCTGTTACGGCGTAACGCAACGGGTGGTGCTGCAACGCTTGCTGGCCAGCGCCGACGAAGCTGCGCTGAACCGCTTGCTTGCGTTACCCAATGGCCAGGGCCAATACTATGACAAGCAGTTGCCGGGGGTGCTGGACTTCGTTACGCAGTAACGGCGTCCAGTGTGATCTGGTGTGTGCCTCGCCCGTGTGGACAACGCATCTGCCCACACCACAGGGGTGTGGACAGCCCCTGCGGGGGCCATGCGTTGACCACACTGGACACTGACGCGCTTCATGGGGACGGCTATACGCCTGACGGCTACCGACCCCATTGCGCTTGCCCTACCAACATTACGAAAGGGGAAAACTGCCTACCCAAACAACCAAAACCCTACAATCCAGACCGCGCTGTGACCAGCTCATCCATGACACCGGTCACGATCACCGGAACGACCGGTCACGATGCCGGAATCAT
>JAYVRP010000891.1:0-13408 GCA_043776215.1 Rhodoferax sp.
CCGACGTGGCGGCACTCAAAACTGCGCAGGTTGCGGTACTGGGTACGACGCAAATCGCCGCACTCACGACCGACCAGGTGGTGTCTCTTGCCACCGCGCAGGTGACTGCGGTCACGACGACAGGTGTAGCCGCGCTGACCACCACGCAGGTGGCGGCGATCGAGACTGTCGACGTTGCAGCGCTGACAACCTCCCAGGTGGCGGCCCTCAGTACCTCGTCCGTGGCGGCCCTCACGACCGATCAGGTTGCTGCCCTCACAACGTCCAGCATGGCGGCGCTCAAGACCGCCCAGGTGGCGGCGCTCACGACCGACCAGGTGGTGGCGCTGGGCACCTCCCAGGTGGCTGCCATCACCACGGCAGGTATTGCGGCCTTGACCACGACGCAGGTGGCGGCGATGGAGACAACGGACGTGGCAGCATTGACCACCACGCAAGTCGCCTCGCTGACGACCTCGGCGGTAGCAGCACTCACGACCGACCAGATCGTGGCGCTGAGCACGGCGGATGTGGCGGCACTGAAGACCAGCCAGATCGCCAAACTCACGACCGACCAGGTGGTGGCGCTGGGTACCGCGCAAATGGCTGCGGTGACCACGGCCGGGCTGGCCGCGCTGAGCACCACACAGGTGGCGGCCATTGAGACCACGGATGTGGCAGCCCTCAGGACGGCGCAAGTGGCCGCACTGGGCACCAGCCAGGTAGCCGCCCTCACGACCGACCAGGTGGTGGCGCTGGGCACAGCACAGATTGGCGCGGTGACCACGGCGGGTATTGCCGCCTTGACCACGACCCAGGTGGCGGCGATGGAGACCACCGATGTGGCCGCGTTGACCACCACACAAGTCGCATCGCTCACGACCTCGGCGGTGGCTGCACTCACGACCGACCAGATCGTGGCGCTGAGCACGGCGGATGTGGCGGCCCTGAAGACCAGCCAGATCGCCAAACTCACGACCGACCAGATCGTGGCGCTGGGCACGGCGCAAATTGCTGCAGTGACGACCGCCGGGTTGGCGGCTTTGACCACCACACAAGTGGCCGCGCTGGAGACGACCGATGTGGCAGCACTGAGTACGAGCCAGGTCGTCGCGCTCAGCACCTCGGGTCTGGCTGCCTTGACCACGGACCAGATCGTGGCGCTGAGTACGTCCGACGTGGCTGCACTCAAGACATCCCAGGTGGTGGCGCTGACGACCGATCAGATCGTCGCGCTCAGCACCGCGCAGGCCA
Source organism: Rhodoferax sp. (assembly GCA_043776215.1). Classification (GTDB taxonomy): domain Bacteria; phylum Pseudomonadota; class Gammaproteobacteria; order Burkholderiales; family Burkholderiaceae_C; genus CAISIP01. Next base: position 1,234 of record JAYVRP010000891.1, read on the forward strand.
GTGTCATGACTACTGCGGGTATCGCAGCGCTCACTACCGCCCAGGTGGCATCCTTCGAAACGACAGACCTTGCGGCACTCAGGACGACACAGATCGTGGCGTTGTCGACGACCCAGGTGATCGCGTTGACGACGGATCAGGTAGCGGCACTGACGACCAGTCAGGTCGAAGCGCTGACGACTTCCCAGATCGGGGCATTCACTACCACGCAGGTCTCGCACCTGGCGCTGGGAACACCGCTGGTTCTTGACCTGAACGGCGACGGCGTGAAGACCATGAGCGTGTCCGCAGGTGTGAAGTTCGATCTGTTCGCCGACGGTACCAGCGTCAACACGGGCTGGGTCAGCAGTGGCGACGGCCTGCTGGTGCTGGACCGCAACCACGACGGGACGATCGCGGATGGCTCGGAGTTGTTCGGCTCATCGACCCGGCTTGCCAATGGCAGCAAGGCGGCCGACGGTTACGCGGCATTGCGGGAGCTTGACAGCAGTGGCGATGGCGTCATCAGCCAGTCCGATGGTGCCTTCAACGATCTGCGGGTGTGGGTGGACGCCAATTCCGACGGCATCAGCCAGACGGATGAGCTCAAGACCCTGGATGCCTTGAAGATCGCCAGCATCCACCTGGATGCCACCAGGGAACTCAGCAAGGACAACGGCAATCTGGTGGGCTTGACCTCGACCTACCAGACCACCGACGGTGCCACCCATGCGGCGGCTGACGTCTGGTTTGTCGCGGACCAGGCGGCACCCGCTGCGACAGATGCGTCGCTCGACCATGCGATTGCCGCGCTCAACAGCGGCTCTGCAGCGGCGGAAGACGAAAAGCCCCAACTGAACGTCCTGGCCGATGCACCAGTGGAAGAGCGGAAGGTCGCCGCCGCCGTGGACACCAAGGCCGACCTGCGCGCAAGGGTCAGCAGCATGGCGCAGGCCATCAGCTCCTTCGGTGGAACCGGCCCGGCGGACGACATGTTGTCCGCACCACGGCTGGATCTTGCAGGTGGATCTGCCGGTTCGGGTCACTCCGGTGTGCTCGCCACGGTAGTGAACATGGTGGACGCGATGAAGCAGTTTGACTCCAACGGCAACGCGGTGGCGAACAAGGGCATGTTGGTGGCTTCGCTGGACAAGTCCCTCAACGTCCCTGGAATCCACGACTCCGCCAACAACGGCATGCTGGCGACGGGCGGCGGGAAGTAGTCCGGTCCAGGGCCACCGAGAGCCGGCCCCGCGTCGGCTCTTGGTGGGTCCGGCACTGCCGAAGGCCGAAACAGGGGCTCGAATCCGGGCTTCTTCGGCCCATTGGCCGAGGGAACGCCATGTTGAAATTCCTGCTCCCTCGCGGGAACTTCAACAATGGCAGAAAGATTTCCCCACTCCACCGTCCAGTGCCTTGCTGCAATCGCCCAACACCACCGCTTACCCGTCAATCCCGAACGCCTGATCGAGGATTACGCGTTGGTGTCGCAGGAGCCGACGCCAGCGACGGTGCTGCGTATTGCCGCTGATATCGGGCTCAAGGCCAAATTCGACAAACTCACCTGGGCGGGTCTGCTGGTCCAGGAGGGGGTGTTCCCGCTGATTGCCCGCATGACAGACGGCAATTGCGTCATCGTCATGGGGGCCTCTGCCAAGGGCGATGGCCAGGTCGCCATGCTCAATCCACTGGCCGACAATGCCACGGTAGTGCTGACGATCGATCAGGAAAAGTTCTGCCTGCACTGGGGCGGCGAAGTGTTTCTGATGAAGCGCTTGCATGCTGCGCCGCTGGCCAGCCAACCTTTCGGTTTCCGCTGGTTCATACCCGAGATTCTCAAGCAGAAGGCGGCATTGCGTGACATTGCGATCGCGGCCATCGCAATGCATCTGCTGGCGCTGGCCTCGCCGGTCTTTTTCCAATTGGTGATCGACAAGGTGCTGGTGCACCAGAGCCTTGCCACCTTGTGGGTGCTGGGGATAGGCATCGTGATTGCCTTGGCGTTCGACTCGCTGTTCGGTTTTATCCGCCAGATCCTGACGCTTTCTGCCACCAACAAGATCGACATGCGCCTGACGCGGCGCACCTTCGCGCACCTGATGTCACTGCCGATCGACTATTTCGAAACCACCACGGCAGGTGTCATCACGCGGCACATGCAGCAGGTGGAAAAGATCCGGTCATTCCTGACCGGGCGCATGTTCTTCACTGCGTTGGACGCGACGTCGCTGTTCATTTTTCTGCCGATCCTGTTCACCTACTCGGTCAAACTGGCCCTCATCACGCTGGTGTTCACGGTGCTGATCGGTGGCGTGGTGGCCGCCATGGTGCCGACTTTCCAGCGCCGCCTGAACGATCTGTATACCGCGGAAGGAGAGCGCCAGTCCATGATGGTCGAGACCATCCACGGCATGCGCACCATCAAGGCGCTGGCGATCGAACCCACCCAGCGCCGCTTGTGGGACCAGCGTTCGGCCCAGTCCATCAACATGCACTTCCGGGTCGGGAAGATCTCCATCACCGGCAATGCCATCACGGACTTTCTCGGCAAATTGCTGCCCGTGGTCATCATCGTGATCGGCGCCCAGGAGGTATTTGACCAAAACCTTTCGGTGGGCGCGTTGATCGGATTCCAGATGTTGTCCGGCCGCGTGGTGTCGCCCCTGATCGCCATTGTCGGCCTGGTCAACGATTACCAGGAAACCGTGCTGTCGGTGCGCATGCTCGGAGAGGTCATGAACCGACCGTCCGAGGGTCGCGCCAGCGCGGGCGGTCTGCGTCCCGATCTGGCGGGAGAAATTTCTTTCGACGACGTCACCTTTCGGTACCCCGGCTCCAGCGTGGCGGCGCTCGACCGGGCCACCTTCACCATTCCTGCCGGTGCGGTGGTGGGCATCGTCGGACGCAGCGGCTCTGGCAAGACGACGCTCACCAAGCTGATTCAGGGCCTGTACAGCGTGCAGGAAGGTATCGTGCGGTTTGATCGGACCGACGCGCGCGAAATCGAACTGGCCCATCTGCGTCGACAGATCGGGGTGGTATTGCAGGAAAACTTCCTCTTCCGCGGCTCGGTGCGCGAGAATATTTCTGTGGCAAAACCCGAGGCCACCTTTGAGGAAATCGTCGCAGCTGCCGAAGCGGCGGGTGCTGCCGAATTTGTCGAGCGCTTGCCCCAAGGCTACAACACCCTGCTGGAGGAAAACGCCTCCAATCTCTCAGGCGGTCAAAAGCAGCGGCTCTCCATTGCACGTGCGCTGCTCGCGAAACCGCGGATTCTGGTGCTGGACGAGGCGGCCAGCGCCCTGGACCCGGAAAGCGAGGCGATCTTCATCAGCAACCTGTCCCGCATTGCCGTTGGGCGCACCGTCGTCATGATTTCCCACCGCCTGTCCACCCTGGTCAATGCCCATGCCATCCTGGTGATGCAACAAGGGCGGCTGGTGGACAGCGGACGGCATGAGGAACTGCTCACCCGTTGCGAGACGTATCAGCACCTATGGAACCAGCAAACAAGCCACCTGTGAAGAAGCGCTGGTTTTCTTTTGCGAAGGCCCGCCCTGGCAAGGCGGTGGGCAAACGCAAAAGCAAGGCTAAACATGCCGGCGCGGGCAAGACGGTCATCGAGTACCTGCCCGATGCGGACGAGATCGAACGTAGCCCGGTGCCGCGCCTGGCGCAGACCACCTTGCATCTGCTGCTGCTGGCCTTGTTGGCCTTTGCTGCCTGGGCGACGTTTTCGCAACTGGACCAGGTGGTCGTGGCGCAGGGGCGCCTGGTGAACCCACTCCCCAACGTCGTGGTGCAACCACTGGAGACCTCGATTGTCCAGAGCGTGAACGTGCGGGTGGGCCAGGTCGTGAAAAAGGGTGAGAGCCTCGCGGCGCTGGACGCCACCTTTGCCTTGGCAGACGAAACCCAGCTTCAAAACCGACTGGCCAGCCTGGAGACCCAGATTCGCGGCTTCCAGCAGGAGCTTGCCGGTCAGGGTGGGCGCGGCACCATGACCGGTAACGCGGACTCGCAATTGCAGGCCAGCCTGCTCAATGAGCGCAATGCCAATTACAAGGCGCAGCAGATGAAATTGATGGAGACGGCCGGCAAGTTGCGCGCGGCGCTGGCCACCAACCGGCAAGACCAGCAATTGGTGGCATCCCGTCTGCGGTCCCTCAAGGAGATCGAGACCATGCAGGAGAAGATGGTGGCCCAGAAGTTTGGTGCGCCACTGCAGTTGCTGGAGGCGCAGCAGCGCAGCAAGGAAGTCGAACGGGACCTCGAGCTCACGGTCAGCCGTGAAGCGGAGATCAAGCGTGAGCTCGCCGCGTTTGACGCTGAAAAGATGGCATTCGAGCGGGGCTGGCGCCAGAAGATCATGGAGGATCTGCTCACCATCACGCGCGAACGCGATTCGGTCAAGGAGCAACTGCAAAAGGCCGACAAGCGCCATCGCCTGGTGACGCTGGTGGCGCCAGTCGACGCCGTGGTGCTCGACATTGCCAAGCTGTCGCCCGGCTCCATCGTCAAGGAGGCGGAGACCTTCTTCACGCTGGTTCCGCTCAACGTGACGTTGGAGGCCGAGGTGCACATCGATTCACTCGACGTGGGTTACATCAAGCTGGGAGACCCGGTGCGCTTGAAGCTTGACGCCTACCCGTTTCAGCGCCATGGCACCCTGGACGCGCGCGTGCGCACCATCAGCGAGGATGCCTTCCGGCGCGAAGCGTCGGCCAAGGCCGGTACCGACGCCTACTACATGAGCCGGATCACGCTGGGCAAGGTCAATCTGAAAAACATGCTCGACAGCGCCCGCATGTTGCCCGGTATGACGTTGACGGCCGAGATCGTCGTGGGCCAGCGCTCGGTGATGTCCTACCTTGCCTGGCCTTTGACCAAAGGCATGAGCGAGGCGGTGCGGGAGCCCTGATCAGTGGCCGGACGTGGGTTTGGCGGTTGGCATGGCTGCGTGGTCACACATCTCGCGCACGACGTCGTCCACGTTGTAGTGCGCGTTCCAGCCGAGTTCACGCAGGGCCAGCGACGGGTCGGCGGCTCCATACGCGATATCGGACGGACGCAGCAGGGCTGCGTCGCACTCCACATGCGCGCGCCAGTCGAGATCAAAATGGGCGAATGCCTTGGCCACGAAGTACTCCAGCGAGACAGTCCTGCCGGTGGCGATCACGTAGTCGCGCGGCGCGGCCCCCTGCAGCATGAGCCACATGGCCTGCACGTATTCCGGGGCCCAGCCCCAATCGCGGTGGATAGCGAGATTGCCAAGCGCCAATGTTTCACCCGAACCAGCTGCGATACGTGACGCCGACTGCACAATTTTCTGCGTGACGAAGCGGCCGGGTCGCAAGGGCGACTCGTGGTTGAACAGGATGCCGGTGCACACAAACATCCGGTACGCGTCGCGGTAGTTCGCCACCAGGTTGTGGGCACATGCCTTGGCGACCGCATACGGGCTGCGCGGTCGGAACGCCGTATCTTCGTTGGCCAGCAGCGCCCCGGTATCACCGAAACATTCACTCGACCCGGCGTTGTAGAAGCGAATCGGCCGACCGGTGAAGCGAATCGCCTCCAGCAGGTTGAGGGTGCCGATCGAGATACTCTCGATCGCTTCGACCGGCTGCTCGAACGACAGGCCGACCGAGGTCTGCCCCGCGAGGTTGTAGACCTCGTCGGCGGCACTGCGCGATACCGCCTGCAACACACTTCGGAAATCGTTGCTGGCCATGGACACGATGCGCACTTTGTCGTCGATGCCAAGCGAACGCAATCCGTCGCGCTTGAGCATGGTGGCATCGCGGGACGTGCCCACCACCTCATACCCCTTGGTCAACAGAAATTGCGCCAGGTAGGCCCCGTCCTGACCTCCGATGCCACAGACCAGGGCGCGGCGGCCGGGGTTTGTGGTGGCAGTGGTTTGGGTCATGGTGACACCAACTCGCCTTGGGCGCTGATTTCCTCTTTCGTGAACTGCGGCGCACGGAAATTCATGCTCGGAATTTGAAAAATGACCGACGTGTAATGCGAAAAACCAGACCACCAAGTGGCCCAGGAGTTGATGTGGTAATTGAATCGCGAGTTCTTCAGCATGCACATGTCCATCGCCACCGGAAGCGCATGCCCGAAGGCACCGTGTTGTGATCGGTGCGGCAACATGCGCATGCCGTAGCGCTTCGCCAACTCCAGCTTGAAGGGATGGCAATCGCTGGTGACCACCAACGGAGATTGCACACGCGGCAGAATGGTTTGCTCGATCAGCTTGAAGATGATCGGTACCGCCGATTGCTGCAAGCTGCCTTCGGCATTGCCATAGAAGCTGTCACCGCAGCGAATGCTGAGCACTTCGAACGCGTCGGTCTGCAGCGCCTGCGCATTCATGGCTTCGACCTCCTGGCTGAAGCGGTAGACGCCAGTGATGAATTCGCGGACCGCCACCGGGAGTGTGGTCCGATTCCATGCGCCAAGGTTGGTGCACACATACAGTTCGGTTTCGTCCGAATGCAGGAATGCCACCAGGCGGCTGTGCAGCGCAACGTGGTCGACGAAATACTCTTCGGCCGCCGCGATGCGGCTTGGGTCGCCGGACTGAAACACGGCGCTGTCCTGCGTGATCAAGGCGGCGAAACCCGTCTGGCTCATGTCGATGCGCAACTCGATACCGCTGCCCTGCAGCTTCTCGAAGAGATGGCAGGCGCCGCGCACAAAATCACCCAGGCCGGGTGGGCTGTTGATCCATTGGTCGGGCGCCTTGTAGGCCTGGACCACTCGTTTGCGACCCATCGCTCAAGGCCCGAGCTTGGCGGTTCCGCTGGCGGCGGCTGCCACGAAACTGCCTCCCCACGTCTGGACTTGCGCCGAGCTGCCAACCAGGACACGTTCGCCCAGTTTTTCGTGGCCGGGACCCTGGGCTTTGGTAATCGTGATGATCGAGTTCCGGAATGCGATCGCGTCCACCCAACCGTCGAGGATAAAACCGGGCGTTGCTGCGTGCGGGAAGAAAGTCCGGAAGAAGGTCTTGATCGACAACTCATCGCGCCAGAACTGAAAACTGAGCACATCGATCAGCTTCTTGAAGAATGAATAGGCCCCGTATTCATTCAACACCCCCCCGCCGTAGGCGTCGTTGTACAACGTGTGTGCATCCTCCACCACGTACACACCACCGGGCTTGACCAGCGGGAAGTAGTTGACGAAGGAGTTGAGGATGTCCATGGACTGGTGCGAGCCGTCGTCGATGACGATGTCGAAATCAGCACTGATGGCGCGGATGGCCTGGAAAGTGGGTGCGGCGTTGGCGTCGCCGACAACGATGCTCACCCGCGGATCGTCGTAGTGAAGGGCTCCGCACCGGGGGTCAATGTCACAGCCGATAAAGCGCTGACCAGCGTTGAAAAAGCGCGACCAGGTCTCCAGCGAGCCACCGTTTTGCACACCAATTTCCAGCAGGGTCAGTGCTTGCTCGCGCAGCGGTGCGAACAGCGCATCGTAGTGCGGCAGGTACGACGCCCACTTGTCGCTGACCTTGCCGGTCTTGTTGCGGTGCAAGGCGTTGATCGATGTCTGATCCATGAAAACTCCGAATTTGACGTTACGCGGGCTTCTGGTTCAGCTCGACGGCCCAATGGGCCAGGCGCTGCCCGACTTCGCGCGACATGCGCGACCACGAAAAAAGATCGGCCTGGCGCAGACCGCGCGCCACCAGATCGGTGCGATTGGCCGGCACTTGCACATCCAGCAAAGCCTGGTGCATGTCGTCCACGCTGTCTGGATCGACATACCGGACGGCATCACCACCGACTTCGGGAATCGAACTGCTGCGCGTGGTGATCACCGGACATGCGCAGGCCATACCCTCCAGCACCGGCAGTCCGAATCCCTCATAACGGGACGGGTAGGACAGCGCAATCGCTCCGCTGTAGGCGCACTGGAGTTCTTCATCGGTGAGCACCAGCATATGGAGCTGGGCGCCACCCAGGTGCGCGGCGAGTGCCTGGTCCAGAGGCGGCGCGGCGTTGGTGCATACGACCGCGAGCTCAGACCGTGCCTCGCCGAGGCGCGCGAAAGCATTGAAAAACAATTCGCCATTCTTCTGGCCACCGTGCGCGCCCGAGATCATGAAGTACGGTCTCTGGATGCCGAACCGGGCCTTGAAGGCGAGCAATTGCGTCGCTCCGGCGGGCCGGAAGTCGCATCCGCAATGTGTCACGGCCTTGGACTTGGCCGAAGTGGCCGGATAGATGCGGACCAGGTCACGCTCCGTGCTGTGGGAAATTGACAGAAAACCCTGGGCGTACTCGATGGCATGGCGCTTGCCGACCCATTGCGGGTTGGTCAGGTCGAAACCCAGCACCTCGGGAATCATGTCGAGCACCAGCAGCGCCGATGGCGTGGTCAGCGGAATGGTGTAGTAGGTGGAAATGAACAGCGCCACACCCTCCCGGTCGCAGATGGACTGCATCAGCGCGCGGTCGTCGTCGACACGGTGGTAATCGTACAAGGGCGCGTCGACATAGTGGATGCCCGGCCAGCGCGGTGCCGTCCGTGCTCGGTCGATCACGACCAGACTGGGCGCCAGACTCGACCCGGACCATTGTGCAAGCAGGCTCTTCCATACCCTTGCCACGCCCGATGCATAGCGAAAAAAGGTACCGTCGATGGCGATGCGTTTGCCGCCTTGGCGCAGGCGGCTGTACGCGACCACCTCGGTGTTGTCGTCGCTGGCATGCCGGTAGGGTGCGCGCGCCCAGGACTCGAAGCTGGACTGGCAGGCCGCAAACAGGTTGCTGCTCCAGGTCGTGATGGCGTCCAGCGCTTCGGCTTCAAGAGGGTGGCGTGTGATCAGAAAATACATGCCCATCTGGTAGGCATGCCGACCGGCCCGGTGCGCCAGCCACGCGATGGATTCACGCGAATAGAAAAACACATGTTGGCCCGATGCTTCGCTGAGGTAGGGCCATTGCGCGTCCTGCCCGGTGTACAACCCGGTGCTGCCGACGACCCAGTCAGGGTTGCACTCGAAAATACGTTGCCACTCACCGGACGGGTCGGCGAAATGCTCGGCCACTTCAAACATCGTGACGAGTCTGCAAGCGGCTGTGATGTCGTCCCACGCATAGGCGCCCATGAATTCGCTGCTGCCGAACTTGTCCGACGTATGGAAGTTGTACCCCGCATCACGCAACAGTCGTGCGAGCAAACCGGTGCCGCCGCCGAAATCTACGGCCAGATCGGACTGTCGCACGCCAAGAATCTCAAACAGCTTTTGCAATGCCAGGAAATTGACCAGCGTACGTGAGGCCTTGCCCGTGTCGTACCACTCGGCCTTGTTCGCATAGGCCTCGTCGAGCCAATGCGGGGCGTCGGTCTGCAATGCCCCGCATCCGGTGCACGCGTGGTAATTGACCAGGTGCTGACCCAGCACGAGCTTCTCGAACACGCGCCGCACGGGTGACTGGCAGAGCCGGCATCGCAGCGGCTGCGGCGTGGTCTCAGGTGCGGATTCCGTGACGGGTCGGTGCAGATAAAGATTCTCCGAGCGGCAGTTCTTGTCGCCCAGCAACACCAGCAATCCCTGCGGCCAGCGCTTGAGACTGGAGATGGCCATCGAGACGTTGGACTCCTGATTGCCCACGAAATAGTCGCAACGCGCCGCCAGCAAGGCATCGAGCAGCACTTCGTCTCCCACCGTGCGTCCGGAATGCCCTTGCATGTGAACACCGGTCGCGGTCGCGCTGCGCAACGCGGGTGTCGTCACCAGACGCCCGGCATACCGTGCACTGAACTGCGTGTGGATGTCGACCGAATCGGTCAGCAGAAAGACACCAATATGCGGATTGAGTTCGATCACGCGGTCGATGAAACCCAGGTAACGCAGGTTGGTCTGGTGCAGGCCGCTTGATTCGTGAATCTTGTCGGACCCGCGAATATGTACCGCGACCCAGTTGCGACCGGCCATCCTGCTCTGGTAGAAGGCGTCCACCCGGGCCTGCATGCCCGGCAATGGACGAATGTATTTGGCAAACAATGCGGCGTAAAGCGTATCTTCGCTTTGGCCGTGGTAGCGGGATTCGGGGCCGATCCACGGGATCAGCGACGTGAGTGTCATGTAGAAATCGCTCACCACCAGATCCTCGTCGCGCCCGAACAGGAACTGTGCAGCGTGGCGCGAATGGGGGCCCTCCCACTTGTTCACGTTCTCGGTGGCCAGGTTCGCGTGTGTCCATTTCGGTGGGTAGATGCGCAGGTCTTGCGGCAGATCCTGCAGTTGCACAGCCGACACCGGTTCGAAGTACAGCCGGAACGCGTCATTGCCGCCATCGCCGAACAGGCTGTTGCTGCCCCAGTTGACGATCGGCGTGCGCTGCGTCAGTTCCGCCAGCAACAACTGGCCAAGCACATGGTGCACATCGCTCCAGAAGCCGTACCCCCAGGCCTTGATGAGAAGGTAACGCGGTCCGCCTGCCCTCACGCGATTCTCGTGGAGTCGGAATGTTTCGCCCACGCCGTATGCGCGGGCGACCATGGTCAATAGCTGGTGAGCGGATGGATCGCCCCCGCCCGAACGCAGGTAGCGGCGCAGGTGCAGCTCCGCTTGCGGGTGGTTGGCGGCCAGTACCATCTGCCCGGCGATATCGAGTTCAGCCTGGAGTTCGTCGGTCGGGTTCATGCTTCTGGACTCAGTGCGGTACAGGGGCTCATGCACTTGCGCCGGCGGGGGCGTGCAGTGAGGCCAGGGTATCTTCAAGATGGCGACAGAAGCGCGCGGTGTCAAACAGCGGATGCGTGTGCCGGTGGGCAGCGACACGTGCCTTGGTATCGGCGAGGCGTGCCGGATTGGTCGCAAGTTGCAACGCGAGCGCCTCGTAGTCGGCCAGCGAATGCGTGATCAGCTCCGGGAGCCCGTGGGCATGCAGCAGGCTGCCTGCGACCCGGGAAGGAAACGAGTTGCCCATCAAGGTGACGACCGGCAAGCCTGCCATCAGCGCGTCGGCAGCAGTGGTATGGGCGTTGTAGGGATGGGTGTCGAGAAACAGATCCGCCTGACGGTAACGCGCAAGGTGGTCCTCCACCAGCGGCACGCGTTGGGCGAAAACCAGACGTTCCGGTCTCACGCCACGCGCCTGCGCTTCCCGGCGCAAGTTGGACTGGGTATTTTCGCCACGTGACACCAACCACAACACGCTGCCGGGAATTTGCACCAGCAGCCGCATCCAGACATCGAACACCGGAGGCGAAATCTTGTAGTCGTGGCTGAACGAGCAAAAGACAATGCCGGTCTCGGGCAATCCGCATTCGGCGCGCGTCGGCGTCCGTTCCGAAATCCGCACGCTGCTGTCCGTGGGCAGGTAAGTGTCTGGCAGGTAGACCACCTTTTCGCGGTAGTACGACTGGTGTTCCGGCGGGATGATGTGGCGGTCCGCCAGGATGACATCGAAATAGTCGGTACCCAGCGTGCCCGGGTACCCCAGGTAGTTCACCTGAACAGGCACTGGCCGGTATGAGAATATGTCGGTGCGCGTGTCGGAGGTGAAACCGCCCAGGTCCACGGCGATGTCGATCTCCATGCCCCGCATCAGTTGAGCGATTTGCTCGGACCCCATGTGGCGCACATCGATGAATCTGTCGAACGCCTGGACCATGCGTTGGCGCAAGCGCCCCTGGTCGTCGATGCCGAGTGAAATAGCGATGGTTTCGAAGCGGGACTTGTCGTGGCGTTCGAACACCCCCGCCATCAGGTGGCCCACCGGGTGCTCCCGAAAATCAGGTGAGACATACGCCAGGCGGATCCGGTCGTGCTGGTAGCGCTCGCCCTGCCAAAGGGTCCTGGAATTGCGCGGGCAATAGCGATCGGCAAACAACTGGGCGGCTTTCAGATGCTCGCTTGCCTGGTCGGATGCCGACATGAAAGCCAGCGACTTGCAGACGCGCTCGCCGGCACGCACGCCATCCACGATACGCGTCCGAACGGTCTCGAACTCGGTCCAGTCGCAGATGTGCATACGTTCGTAGAACAGCAGGCCCAGTGCATAGTCGTGCAGCGGATTCAGCGCAATGAGCCGCTCGAACATCCTGATCGCCAGTTCGCTCTGTTTGAATTCGGTCAGCATGATTCCGCAGTTGGCCAATGCGCCCACATGGTCGGGATCCACGGCCAATATCCGGTTGAAACGCTCCAGCGCTTCCTTGTGCC
>JAYVRP010000892.1:0-3787 GCA_043776215.1 Rhodoferax sp.
CGTGGGATGACCTTGTCTACCAGGTGCGCGGCGGTCTGCAACATGCGCCGCGCTCCGCACGAGGGGCTGCAAGCCTCGGCGCTTGCAACTGAACGCCACGAGCTTGTCGTGGCCGCAATCGGCGCAGCGCAAGCTCTGGAAGCCGTGCGCCAGGATGCCGCACTCCAGGAAGGCGTCGAACTCGTCTTTGACGAATTGCGGCAGGCTGGCCCCAAGGGTCTCTTGGGTCTGGGCAAAGAAGCTCCGGGCGTGCTGCTGCACCAGGCGGTACAGCGTGGTCTTCTCGGGGCGGTGGCGCTCGTAGTGGACCGGGACGCCGTCGCAATGCGCCCTGCGGGTCTGGGCGGCGTTGGCTTGCACGCGCTGGGCATGGCAAGTCTGGGGTGGTGCAGCTTCTCAGGGTGCGCGCTCCAGCGCATCCGCCATCGGGGGGACATCCATGCCCAGCGCCACGGCCGCGGCCCCGAAGCCGTGCGGCCGGTCCGCGCGCCATCGGGTGGCTCTCCCAGGAAAGCCGATAACGCTTATCGACCGCCGCGCGATCGGCGCCTCTCGCGAAAGACGCGCGGCGGTGGGTACCCCAGGGCAACTGACAGACAGGAGGACGAGATACAGAAAGAAGTCGAATGCGAAACCTGAACTATGAACTCAAGCAATTGTGCCGGCGCAATCGCGACGGCAGCTACGCGACCCAGCGCGATCGCCTGGTGGGCAGAGAAGATCGAGCATCGCGCGACACCACGACCGCTACGGCATCAGCAAGCGGCAGTACGTCACCAAAGTCAGCAAGGCGCGGGCTGTTTGGCTCCGAACTTCGGCCGCGCGCACGACCGGCCGGCGCGAATCAGCTGGACTCTGCTCATGGAATATCAGTCCGCAAATTTTGGTGAAAATCACCTTTGTCCGTATTCTGTCCGTACCAAAATGCAAAAAGGACCTTGCACATATGCAAAGTCCTTTGATTTCATTCAGTTTTACTGGTGGGCGGTGGAGGCTTCGAACCTCCGACCCCAGCAGTGTGAATGCTGTGCTCTACCCCTGAGCTAACCGCCCTTGCTTTCGTTGAAAACAGTGCGAGAGTATGCCACACGCTTACGGGCTGATCGCCACTTGCCACACGGTTTTTCCGCCGCTGGCTTTGTCGAGTTGGCGAATCACATCGGCATGGGCTTCGAGTTCCTGTGCATTGGCCTGCAGGACAGGAAGCATGAAAGTACGGAGGTCGATGGAAGAAGGGTTGCCGCCTGGCTCGTCACTGCGCGGTGCGCCGGATTCGATCAGCAGGGCTTCCTGGCCGCGCGTCATGTTGATATAGACGTCGGCCAGCAACTCGGCATCGAGCAAGGCACCATGCAAAGCACGCCCCGAGTTGTCCACGCCCAGCCGGTCACACAAGGCGTCGAGTGAATTGCGTTTGCCGGGGAACATTTCCTTGGCCATGACCAGGGTGTCGATCACGCCACCAACGAACTGTCGGAACGGCGGGCGACCAACCAACGTGAGCTCCTGATTCAGGAACCCGAGGTCGAAGCTCGCGTTGTGGATGAGGATCTCGGCGCCCGCGACGTACTCGAGCAATTCATCGACCACCACTGCGAACTTCGGCTTGTCAAGCAGGAATTCATTGGCAATGCCGTGGATCTTGAGTGCCTCTTCGTGGCTGTCGCGCCCCGGGTTGAGGTAGAAGTGCTTGTGGCTGCCGGTCAACTTGCGGTTGAGCAACTCGACGCAGCCGATCTCGATGATGCGGTCGCCCTTGTCGGGATAGAGGCCCGTCGTTTCGGTGTCCAGAAATATCTGTCGCATGGCGCGTCGTCAATGGTTTTCTTTGGCATGGTTGATCGAGTAGCGGGGGATCTCCACCACCACGTCTTCCTGGGCCAGGATGGCCTGGCAGCTCAGGCGCGACTCAGGCTCCAGGCCCCAGGCCCGGTCCAGCAGGTCTTCCTCGTTTTCGTCAAGTTCATTGAGCGACGCAAATCCCTTGCGCACGATCACGTGGCAGGTGGTGCAGGCACAACTCAGGTCGCAGGCATGTTCGATGTTGATGTGGTTGTCGAGCAGGGCCTCGCAGATGGACGTGCCGGCAGGGGCCGATACCTCGGCACCTTTTGGGCAGTATTCGGCATGGGGCAGGATCTTGATGATGGGCATGGGTAATCGTGGTCTGTGTCTCAGACGGTCTCGATGTTCTTGCCGGCGAGGGCCTGCTGGATACCGTGGTTCATGCGCATCGCGGCAAAGGCCTGCGTTCCGTCCGCCAGCGCCTTGGTGATGGCTTCGATGGCCGCCGGGTCATCCAGGGCCGTGCTGGCCCGCACCCGCGCCATCAGGCCCAGGATACTGTCGTGTTCGGAAGCATCAAGCAGCGCACCATCAGCGTCCAGTGCGGTCTGCACGGCAAGCAGCAGCCGCTCGGCGTCCAACCGGGCTTCGGCGATCGCTCGGGCGCGCATGTCCGCCTGCGCGGTGGCAAAGCTGTCCTGCAGCATACGGGCGATGTCGCTGTCGTCCAGGCCATAGGTGGGCTTGACGTCGATGCTGGCTTCGACACCGCTGTTCTGTTCGCGTGCCGTGACCTTGAGCAGACCATCTGCGTCGACGGTGAAGGTGACGCGAATCCTGGCCGCACCGGCCACCATCGGGGGGAAACCACGTAACTCGAAGCGCGCCAGGCTGCGGCAATCAGCCACCATGTCGCGCTCGCCTTGCACCACATGCAGGGCCATCGCGGTTTGTCCATCCTTGAAGGTCGTGAAATCCTGCGCCATGGCGGTGGGGATGGTCTGGTTGCGCGGCACGATACGTTCGACCAGTCCGCCCATGGTCTCGATGCCCAACGAGAGTGGAATCACGTCGAGCAACAACAAGTCGCCCGACGGGTTGTTGCCGGCCAACTGGTTGGCCTGGATGGCAGCACCCAGCGCCACCACCTCGTCCGGGTTCAGGTTGTTCAAGGGCGCGCGCCCGAAGAAAACGGCCACCGCGGCCTGCACCTGCGGCATGCGCGTGGAACCTCCGACCATGACGACACCCTGAATGTCGTCTTTCGCCAGCCTGGCGTCGCGCAAGGCCTTGCGGGCGGCAGCGATGGTTCGCTCGGTCAGGGGCGCCGTGAGTGCCTCGAACTGCTCCCGCGTGACTGTCTGACGCAGCAAGGCGCCGTCCAGTTGTGCTTCAAATACGCAGGTGGCCTGGGTCGACAACACCTCCTTGCACGCGCGGGCGGCGCGTGTCACCACCACCTTGTCCGATGGGGTATGGGCCTTGCGGCCCCACTGCTCCAGCACCCACTGTGCCAGCGCGCGGTCGTAGTCATCACCTCCCAATGCCGAGTCACCACCCGTGGCAATCACCTCGAAAACGCCCTGGGTCAGGCGCAGGATGGAAATGTCAAAGGTGCCGCCACCCAGGTCATAAATCGCATACACGCCCTCACTGGCATTGTCCAGGCCATACGCGATAGCGGCGGCCGTAGGCTCGTTGATCAGGCGCAATACGTTCAGGCCGGCCAGCCTGGCCGCATCCTTGGTGGCCTGGCGTTGGGCATCGTCAAAATACGCGGGGACCGTGATCACGGCGCCGAACAACTCGTCGTCGAAGCTGTCCTGGGCCCGGTAACGCAAGGTGGCCAGGATATCGGCGCTGACTTCGACCGGCGATTTTTCGCCTCCTGCCGTCTCCAGAGCCAACATGCCCGGCTTGTCGACAAACCGGTAGGGCATGCGGCTTCGGTCGGTCACATCGCGCAGGTTGCGCCCCATGAACCGCTTCGCCGAGGTGATGG
>JAYVRP010000893.1:0-3785 GCA_043776215.1 Rhodoferax sp.
GCTGCGTCGCATTTGCGCGTTTTCGTCGGTACTGCGGCGCAGCAGTTCGTTCTGGCTCTCCAGCAGGCGCTGCAGCCCGGAATCCGACGCCTGCCTGCCGGCTTCCACACGCTGGCGCAGATCGAGAATGGCCTTGCGCGCCTCTTCGTCGTCAAACAGTCCCGCGTGCGCGGCGCCTTGTGACAGCGCCGCAGCCAGGACCAGCCAGCGCAGGCTGCGGGCCCAGAATCGTTGACCGGCAAGCGCTCTCATCGGTAGCTGATTTCCGCGCGCCGGTTCTTGGCCATGGAGGCCTCATCGGCGCCTTGGGCCGCGGGCTTTTCCTTGCCAAAACTCACTGCTTCGACCTGGGCCTCCGGGACGCCGAGCAAACCCAGGGCGCGGCGCACCGCCTCGGAGCGCTTTTGCCCCAGCGCCAAGTTGTATTCGCGGCCGCCACGATCGTCGGTATGGCCTTCGATCGCGACCTTGCGGTTCTTGTCCGCCTTGATGAAACGTGCCTGCGATTCGATGACCGCCTGGAACTCGGGCTTGATCACGAAGCTGTCGTAGTCGAAGTACACAATTCGCGCACCCGCTGGTGGTGGCGCGCCTGTGCCGGCTGCTCCGAGGTTGACCGGTGCGATCGGTGTGTTGGAGACCCCGGACGATCCACCCGCCGACGCAACGCCTGCCGCTTGCGCACCGCCCGCCTGCCCCGCGACTGGCGTGCCGGACTTGTCCTCTACGGCCACATCGTCGAGTTTGACCGAAGAGCCACAACCCGCCAGTGCGGCGGCAGTCACGAGCGCCAGCAAAAATCGTTTCATCCGAGTACTCCTGTATGTTGTCATGGTTTCTGGAACGGGCCCCAGTCCGGCTCGCGAATATCACCGCCCTGCCCTGCCAGACGGGCCTTGATCTTGCCGTCCAGGGTGGTGGTCATCAGTGCCTCTTTGCCTTGCGCCTGCGTGGCGTAGATGATCAGCCGGCTGTTGGGTGAAAAGCTGGGGCTTTCATCGGCCGTGGTCTCGGTGATGGCATTCGTGGTGCCGCTGGCCAGTTCCATCACATGCAATTTGAAGGCGCCGTTCACCCGCGAAATGTAGGCCAACCATCGCCCATCGGGGCTCACCGACGGCGAGATGTTGTAACTGCCGGTAAAGGTGACCCGTTCGGCATTGCCGCCGGCCGGTGGCATACGGTAAATCTGTGGCGAGCCGCCACGGTCACTCACGAAATACAGGCTGCGCCCGTCGGGTGAAAACGCCGGCTCGGTGTCGATGCTGGCGGACTGCGACAACCTGCGCGGCTCACCGCCGGTCGCATCCATCATGTAGAGCTGTGAACCACCATCGCGACTGAGCGTCACGGCCAATGTCCGGCCATCGGGCGACCAGGCCGGCGCACTGTTGGAGCCCCGGAAATTGGCCAGCAGGCGGCGCCGTCCGGTGGCCACGTCATGGGCATAAATGACCGGTTTGCGCGACTCGAAAGACACATACGCGAGCTGGGCCCCATTGGGCGACCACGCCGGGGAGATGATGGGTTCCGGGCTGCTCAGGGCGGACTGCGCATTTTCCCCGTCCGAATCGGCCACCCACAGGCTGAAGCGTGGTCCGGCCTTGGTGACATAGGCAATACGGGTTGAAAAAACACCTTTGTCGCCGGTGAGTTTCTCGTACACAAAATCGGCGATCCGGTGCGCCGCCTGGCGCAAGTCCCCCGGGGGAACGGCATAACTCTGTCCGCCGAGGTCTTGCCCGCGCGCCACATCCCACAGGCGGAAGCGCACGTCGTAGCGCCCGTCAACGAGACGCGTGACACTGCCTGTGGCCAGTGAATCTGCGCCCTTCTGGCGCCAGGTGCCGAGGTCCGGACGGGATAACTCGTCGAGGCTGACGCCCGAGGCATCGAGGCTGCGGAACTGCCCGCTGCGCTCCAGATCCGACTGGATGATGGCGGCGATTTTTTGCGGTGCCGCATCGTCACCGCGGAACGTGGCCACGGCGATCGGCAATTGCGTCATGCCGATGCCGGTGACCTCCACCCGGAACTGGGCCCGCGCCGGGCCCGGAACCAGCAGGCTGCTGACCACGATGAGACAGGGCAGCCATGCTGCGCAGCGTAGAAGAGTGCGTGAAATCATGCGATCGGGTGAGGGACTGGGGGAGTCTCCAAAGGCTTGCCGGAGGCGTCAACGTCAAGCGTACCACGGAGCTCCGACCCGAAGACTTGTCCAGCGCCCCCTGACTTGTAGGACGACACGCCGATAGATAATGTGCCGCCCAAGGGCACACACGATGACACGCTGCTCTCACTCTTCTTGCACCGAACGGACTCCGGCCTGACCATGCAAGAGCCTGCGCCGCCCGCCGCCAGTCTGCAAAAGCGCATGCGGCGACTCTGGCCTTACTTCGGTCGGCCCCTGTGGGTCTGGTTGGTGGCAGTGCTGGCCACGGTGCTGTTGGCATTGTCGGAGCCGCTGATCCCCGCCCTGCTGCAGCCGCTGCTGGACCGCGGATTCCAGAAAGGGGGGCTTCCGCCATGGGCGGTGCCGGTGTCGCTGATTGCCTTGTTTGCGGTACGCGGCGTCTGCAGCTTCCTGGCCCAGGTGGCGATGACCCGTATCACCAGCCACGGCCTGATGGTCCTGCGCAAAGCCATGTTTGAACGGTTGCTGGACGCCCGGTTGAGCTTGTTCGCTGGTCAGTCCTCAAGTGCCCTGGCCAACACCGTGGTGTATGAAGTGCAGACCGGTTCCAGCCTGCTGGTCGGCGCGCTGATGACACTCACGCGCAACAGCCTGACCTTGCTCGCGTTGGTGGCCTACCTGATGTTTCTGAACTGGAAACTCACCCTCATCGTGGTGTGCCTGTTTCCGGCCGTCGCCTATGTCGTGCGCAAGTTGTCGGCCCGTCTGTACCGTGTGACGCGCAACAGCCAGCAGGCCACCGACCACCTGGCCTATGTGGTCGAGGAAAACGTGCTGGCCCACCGCGACGTTCGCCTGCAGGCAGCGCAAGCGTCGCAGGCCGAGCGATTCCAGCAACTCAGTGACGCTCTGCGCCGCCTGTCGATGAAGTCCACTGCGGCGGCGTCCGCGATGACGCCCTTGACGCAATTGCTGGCCTCGGTGGCGTTGTCGGCCGTGATCACGGTGGCACTGGTGCAAAGCGCGGACAAGACCACCTCGGTTGGCGGCTTCGTGGCCTTCGTGACGGCCATGCTGATGCTGATCGCGCCACTCAAGCAC
Source organism: Rhodoferax sp. (assembly GCA_043776215.1). Classification (GTDB taxonomy): domain Bacteria; phylum Pseudomonadota; class Gammaproteobacteria; order Burkholderiales; family Burkholderiaceae_C; genus CAISIP01. Next base: position 3,236 of record JAYVRP010000893.1, read on the forward strand.
CTGACCGAGGTGGCCAACCCGATCACCCGCGGCCTTGCGGCGATGGAACGCGGGCTGGACATGATCACCGACACCCCGAGCGAGATCGGTGGCGAATTTTCCAGCGTGCGGGCCATCGGCCATATCCGGTTTGACGCCGTGACGGTCGTGTACGGCGACAACACGACCGCGGCACTCGACCACTTCTCGCTCGACGTTGCGGCGGGCGAAACGGTGGCCCTGGTCGGTGCATCGGGTTCGGGCAAGACCACGCTGGTCAACTTGCTGCCGCGATTTGCCGAGGTGCAGTCCGGCACCGTGTGCCTGGACGGCCACGATGTGCGCGACTGGACACTGACCTCGCTGCGGGCGCAGTTCGCTCTGGTGAGCCAGCATGTACTGATGCTCAACGACACCATCGCCGCCAACGTGGCGCTCGGGCAAGCCGCCGAGCGGGACCGGGTCGCACAATGCCTGGCTGCGGCCAACCTGCAGGCCTTGATGGACGAGCTGCCCCAGGGCATGGACACCGTGGTGGGCCACAACGCCATGCAGTTGTCCGGCGGTCAGC
>JAYVRP010000894.1:0-3782 GCA_043776215.1 Rhodoferax sp.
GCCCTGCAGCGCGCGCAACAGGAGGTGCGGGCCGTGGCGCCCGACCCGGCGGTGCTGACGCTGGAGATGATCGACCAGCTGGTCTACCTGGACGCCTGTGCATCCGAGACGATGCGCCTTAAGCCGGTGGCGCCTTTCATCATCCTGAATGCGCTGCGCCCCACCGTGGTCGGTGACGTGGCCGTGCCGCGGGGCACCATGGTCTGGGGCGTGTTGCGCCATGACAGCGTGAACGAGCGCTATTTCAGCAACCCGGCGGCCTTCGAGCCGGGGCGCTGGCTGGCGGATGCGCCACCCACCGCGGCGGTGTCCCCCAAACGCGTGGCGATGCCTTTTGGCGCCGGCCCGCGCATGTGCCCGGGGCGTTACCTGGCCCTGCTGGAAATGAAAATGGCGATGGCCATGCTGTTGGCCACGTTTGACATCGAGGCCGTCGATACGCCCGACGGCCAGCCCGCTAAGGAACGCATGGCCTTCACCATGAACCCGGTCGGGTTGCGCATGCGGCTGAGGGTGCGTGATTGAGGTACGTTAAGCGGCGTGGCCAGCGTATGACTTCAAGTCCTCAGACCGGATCATTGAAGCGGCAACCAACTGGTAGTGCTTTTCGTCTACAACCTTGATTGCGCCGTCAACTACGGTCAATTCGAACATTGCGATTCGGTCGTTGGACATAAATTGAGCCGAAACAGGGCGGCACGACAAACTCTTGAACACCTCTTTGCAAAACGCGACATCCTGCTGGGTTTGAACGGCCCCGTGCTTGTCTGAGCCTCCTTTGGCCTGCACGGGAACAACAAATTGTTGCCCATGGCGATCTATGCCCACGTAGACCTCGTCAATTTCAATCTGCCCAATGCCCTTTACCGTGGTCCGGAGATGGTTTTGGAGTGAGTACGCCGTGATACCCAAGAACACGTCGACAAGGCGGTTGTAGCGAACTTTTGCCAGCAACGCTTGCTCATCTCCGAGTGCGTAGGCTCCAATAATCTCAGGAGTGGAATCGGGCACCTTGATCGTGATTAATTCGTCGCGAGGTTCGATGCGGTTCAGTTTGACGAGTCGGAACCGATACTTCGCTCTGCCCGCGCCTTCGATGACCCATTCCAACCCGCCTCTAGTGGTGCGAAGAATGGAAGCAGGGAGGTCATTCCGGTAGCGGAATGAGTAGATCAAGTCACCAACATTCTTGGGCAACTTGATGTTGAGCGCCACTGCGATCTCCGCGAGTTCATCCCTGGAAAACTCGAACGAATCAGCGCCAGTTACATAGTGGTTCGCAAATACTCTGGCGATGATTGCAGAGTAACGATTGAGCGCAATCAATCCTGCAGATGTTTCCACCTTGGCTGATTCAGGCGAAGACTTCTTGATTCGTGTCGGCTTGCTCATGGTCAGACAACCTTCTGGTTCGCTGTGCAATCACATCCTTGGCAACGCCAAAGTGCTGTGCTGCACGCCACATCTGAAAAGTCAGCAAGGATTCGTGCCCCAGCCGCAATGTCCGCATGGGCTTTTCTGGTGAGTGTCCCAATGCTTCCACAATTTGTTCTGCGACCGCGCGGCCTAAAAGCGGTGGAACGCTGTTTCCGATCTGCCTAAATCCGTGCCACTTGGTAACATGAAATCTGAACCAATCTGGATACGAATGAAGCCGCGCAGCTTCACGGACAGTAATTACGCGAAGCTTGAACGGATGAATGGGGCGTGGCGAAGTGAATGCGCCTCTGGCACTATCGGTCCCGGCGCGCAACGTATTGCAAAGCCCATCGGGATGCAGTTTCTTGAACCGACTGACGGGTTCCGTTTGGCCGTGTTCAGTAGCAAGAAACCGCTGCTGCGACACAGCGGTATGTTCAGTGCGCAGGCTGGACGTCAGAACATTGTGATCGAACACCCTGGCATACCCGAAGTTTTTTGGGTCTTGGACCAAGCCTCTCAGTCGCCTGGCATACAGCGCCTTGCTGACCCAGTGTGTCGCAATCGAATCAGAATCAATCAATTCGGGAAACTCATCGGCATCTGGCAAATCACCAAGGGCCTCCCAAACCGAAATTCTGTCCACGACAGGGTTCGGATAGGTCGGCAGGCGTTGGTCGCTGCGAGCTGCTATCAAGAACAGTCGACGACGATCTTGCGGAACGCCGAAATTAGCGGCGTTGAGGACGCGATACGGAAGAAGCACCGTGTACCCGACTGCACCTAGTGCTTCAATCAGTTCGTCCAGAAACTGTGCGTGTTTGCCCAAGGTCAAGCCTTTGACGTTTTCGAATACGCAGAACTTCGGCCCCAATTCCTTGACCAGGCGAACATAGTGAAAGACCAGTTGATTGCGCTGGTCGTCCAGCGCTCGCTTGCCGATCATTGAGAACCCCTGACAAGGTGCCCCCCCAAAAACCACATCAATTTCGCTGTCGAGCAAATCCGCTTTGCGTCTGACCTCTGGCCCAGTCAAATCCACGACGGAAGCACATATTGCTTTGCAATTGGGAAAGTTGAATTCGTGAGTCGCACAATGTATGGGGTCAATTTCAATGGCAGCGGCGACATCAAAGCCGGCCTGCTCAAAGGCCAACGAAAGGCCGCCAGCGCCAGCGAAAAGGTCAATGCCAACTGGGCGCTTACCAGTGCTGTCAGAATCGTTCATGGCACACTAAGTATGTAAATATATACAGTGTACACAGCCCGGAGAATTTCAGGGAAATATTGTGACGGCTGTCCCGCACCCAAAGCCTTTGGAACTCCCACCTCAAGACGTTTACGTTCCGGCACAGGTCAGATCAACCCAGCGCCGCCAGCCGAGCCAGGTGATGATCGGCGTCGCCAAAACGTTGCGCCAGCACCGTGAGGCGGCGGAAGGTGTGGGAGACCTTCATTTCCTCGGTCATGCCCATGCCACCATGCAGTTGCACCGACTCCTGGCTGATCAGGCGCGCCGCATCGGCGATACGCACCATCGCCTGCGAGACGGCGCACTTGCGTTCGGTGATGGTGGCGGGATCGGTGGAGCCTGCCGCGGCATCAACACCCGTGGCCGCCAGGATCGCCATCGAGCGTGCGAACTCGCAGGCGATGAACATGTCCACCATGCGGTGTTGCAGGGCCTGGAACGAGCCGATGGCGGTGCCGAACTGCTTGCGGGTCTTGAGGTAGTCCAGCGTGGCATCGTTGGCCGATTTCATCGCGCCCACGGCGTCGGCACAGGCCAGTGCGGTGGCGAAATCAAGTGCTTCCTCGATAGCCGGCAGCGCGCCGCCGTCGGTGCCGAGCAAGGCATCGGCCGCCACCGCAACATTGACCAGGGTGACGTCTGCGGCGCGTTGGCCGTCCACGGTACGGTAGGCGCTGATGGACAGGCCTGCACTCGCCCGGTCCACCAGGAACAGGCTGGCACCGCTGGCCGTGCGGGCCGACACCACCAGGGTATCGGCCATCGGTGCGCCGATCACCACCAGCTTGCTGCCGTTGAGTGTCCATCCCAAGCCAGCGGGCGTGGCCGTGGTCAGCATCGGGTCCGCCTCATAGCGCCGGCCGGGCTCCAGGCTGGCGAATGCGAGTCTGCGGCTGCCGTCCATCAGGCCGGGCAGGACGCTCGCGCGCTGCGCCGCGGAACCGGTCCGCGCCACCAGCCGGCCTGCCAGGCCGATGTTGTCGAGCACGGGTTCCACCACCAGCGCGTCGCCAAAGGCTTCCATGGCGGCCATCAGGTCCACCGCGCCGCCGCCAAAGCCGCCGTCGTCGGTGGAAAACGGAATCGCGGTCAGGCCCATCTCGGCAAACGT